>JBDRFS010000099.1:0-2234 GCA_043818535.1 Candidatus Woesearchaeota archaeon | reverse complement strand
TTTTTTGGATGATAAAACAGCAGGTAGGCATAGTCCTCTGTGTCATAGCCATTCTTCCTCAAAAGAAGATTATAAATGTCAAGCTGGCTCTGGTAATACTTGGCACTGTCTTTCTTTAGTGGAAATCCCCTAGTCTTGTAGTCCAGAACTATAAGCTTCCCTTCTTTCTCAAGCATGTCATCCACTGCGCCCATTAAGGTATTGCCTTCCCCATCCTTCCACCTTAATCCCTTCCTGTAGTTCCTCCACACATTCAATAGCTCCAACTCCCCAAATAAATTCTCGTTAATGCCCTCAATTTCTACAGGTCTTGTCCCTTGCTTCCTGTGGGCATCAAAATTATCCTTTATTATCTTGTCCATTCCAGAAGGCAGTGATGGGAAGGGCCCTGAAGGCCTTTTGGTATTCTTCCTAAACTGCAGCCAAAAGCATCTTGGGCAATCCTTGAGAAGGTTAAGGGTGTGCGGTGAAAGCCGGTAGGCCATATTCAGTCATTGCTCACTCTTGGAGCAAGTATGAAACTCAGCTTCAGCTTGTCTAAAAGCACATAGTCTATCCTTAATGGGTAATCGTTCCCAAACTGCACAATGACATTCTCTGCCAGCTTGGAGCCCTTTATCATCTTCTTCAAATACTCTATAGAATACTTGGAGCTTATCGCTTCCTTGCCAGTCATTGATATTATCGTGTCTGAAGATGAGGGTATCTCCACCAGCGCATCGCTGAAATTGCTTTCAGACTTTACCATGAACTTGTCCTTCTCTGCCACCAGCCCGACAGACTCTGCAACAACATCCATGTCTTCCACAGCCTCATCGAACTTTACTGTGGATGTCTCAATCTTGGCAGCAAAGTTAAGTTCTGGGACACGCTGCTCATTGTTGTCTATGTTCAGGAGAGAAATGTTAAATGTCCTCTTGTTTTCCCCAACAAGTTCTACCTTAAGCCTGTTCTTGTCATTGTCAAGGCTTAATGTTATCGTGTCAGTAGGCTTTGCCCTTTTAAGGATGGCCCTCAAGTTGTCAAGGCTTACTGCTATTTCAGTGCTTTCTCCTGGGTCGTATTCTGCAAACGCAGAAGAAAGTATCTTGAAATCAATCATGGCAACGTTTGCAGGGTCCATGGCAACGAGCTCAAGCTTGTCCTTGTCTATCTTGAATTCTACCTCATTGACAAGCTCTGAAATTATGTTTATGCTTTCCTTCAATAGCCTGGGTTCAGCAAGAGTGAGTTTCATGTCAGGAAAACAGGATGCAGAAGGGATTTATAATCTTTTTGGTAAATCGTAAGTAAAAGTCTGATTGACAAAGCCTTGCGGCTTAGCTCTTCTGTTGCTAAAGACTACCTGCCAGACATCCAAAAGACGGCGATTAATGCAGCTGCTGACTTGTAAGGTAAATCAAAGGGCAAAATCAGTACATGCCATACTGGTAGGCTATCATCCTCAGCTTGCGGTACATGGCAAGCAAGTAGATGCCAAAAAATACAAGCAGTGCCGCTGGAATCTGAGGCACTATGCTGAATTCAATGTTGAATGGCAGGAACACCAGCAGCCCGTACCTCAGCAGCAATGGGAAGGCCCCTACAGCCGCGAGTATTAGCCCAGTGATTATTGAAACAAAGCTTATCCTTCCTGTCTGCATGCTGATCATCCCTACAGAGTCATAGAGAAGCAAAAGCCCTGCTGCCACCAAAGCTATCTCAACAATTATCTGCATGAAAAGCATGGAAGGCACTGGCAATGCAATGCCAAAGCTTGATGCCAGCGCTGCAGCGCCATAGGCTGTGAATATTATCCCGAAAAGAAGGGAAATGTTCCTTTTGGTCTTCATGGACTCATACGAAAACATAAGTTATCCTAATGAATGGGCATATAAAAACTTGTCGGTTTGCTTCTGATTATGTGGAGTCCCAATATTTTTTCCACCTTTTAATTCGATGAATAATCTTTTTTTTCTTGAATAGGAGCCAGAATTGCATCTTATGCATCAATAGGTCGCAATGCTTTCTTCTGCAACAATTGAGGCATTGCGGGCTTCTCACAAGCCCTTTAGCTTAGGGAAATAATCTCAGGACTCTAGGGTTGCTTCTAATTATCAGTTTAGGCCGAAGACGCCGCTGCTTTACAGGCTGTCCGATAATTAGGATTTATTCTTGACTTATATGGTGGGGAACAATAATCTTTATATACTTGTGCACCCTAATTATGTGTGAGGTGACTTAACAATGAGCTA
>JBDRFS010000098.1:0-3526 GCA_043818535.1 Candidatus Woesearchaeota archaeon | reverse complement strand
GTAACCATCCTCTTATATCCTTCACAGAATGCTGCCAGAAGCTTGACATTCTCAAGGTGTGGGGGGTGCAAGTATCAGACTGCTGGTATGATAACCAGACTTTTCCGAAAGTTAAACCTATAGGGTGGCTAGAACATGAATGCAAGATGTTTAGAAGAAAATGCAGGAAACATAACCAGCTGGTTAATTTTGGCATAGATCCAGAATGCAGGAGGGGGCGCAGGGATGATTGAGTGCGATAAATGTGGTGATGCATTGGCTTTTACAGAAGGAGATGTAGATGTTTTTTGTTTAGGTTGTGGCAAATCTTGGATAATGCAGGAGGCACAAGGATAATGAAAAAAATGGAAAAAGAACTCATTGTAGCAGGAGAAGAAGCATTTAATCTGATAGACATTGATGCCAAAAGCTTCCTTAAAGCATTTAAAGAAGCAATAAAGGGGGCGCGGGGATGAGTACAAAAGCATATGATTTTTTCATAATGGATAAAAGCAAATTAAATAATTATCTATTATACGCAAAGAAAGTAATGAGTCTTTATCTTATCGCCCATTTTAGGGAACATTCTGAATTGGGGAGAATATTAAATGCTAAGAAGTTTGATGAATGGGATAAATTTAAGGAAATCTTGCCAGATATAACTAAAGCTATGCAAAGTCTAACATATACAGATAAGGATCACTTAGATTTAACATGTGGAATATCAATATGGGTTTGGAATAAGTATGCTGTTGTTAAAGTATATGGCTTTGATGGCAGATTAGCAAACGTAATGAAACAGCCTAGATACGTCAAGGATTTCTCTTATTGGGACAACACAGATAAGCCAGAAGAGATTAATGGGAGAGAATGGCATAGAAGACGGATGTTCTTTTTTAAGAGCATAGAGGAGATCCCAATAATGTCCTATATTCCTTATGACTTTCTGTCAAGAAATTCTTTTCATGCAGTGTTAGATTTGTTTAACGAACACAGGAAGCTTAGAGAGAAGGAAGAAGGGGGCACAGGGATGCCCAGAGGGAGGAGAAGATGAAGAATAAAATGGTAAATGAAAATTGTTTTACTTGTAAATACGATTTTGATGAAGATCCAGAAGTATGTGATGAATGTGATGGTCAAAGTAATTGGGTAAGACAAACTAATGAGGGGGCGCAGGGATGCCAGAAGGAGGAAAGATGAAACTAAAGATTGACAAGAAAGATTGTTTGAAAAAGAACATAAAAGTCCCGCAAGGATATAGGCTGATGGAAGACTATGAGTGCCTGAAAGAAATAAGAACAAATGAAGAGTTAAGGGAACTTCTAATTGAAGATTATGTATGGGTATTAACTAAAGACGATGTGAGGGCGGCTTCGCTCAGCTACGATAGTGGGCGTTTCCGTATTGATTGCAGCGACTACATGGGCGATGATGGCCGTTCCTGCCCAGTGTTCGTAAAAAAGAAGGGGGCGCAGAGAAGCCCCGAAGGAGGAGAAGATGAAATACCCACATTGTAAAAAGGAAATTGAAGACACAAAATGGATAGCTGTGCCAAAGCTAAATATAGAAATAGAAAGCAAAGTGCACGACCACAACATGGCATTTGAAGACGTAAAAGTACCTAAAGGATACAGGCTACTTGATGCTCATGAGGCTCTTACTGTTGCTAATAATGAAGAGTTAAGCCATACGTTAAACTTAAAGTCAGGCAAGAATGACTTTTGGATTCAGCAATATGACAAGAATTGGGCGGCCTCGCTCTACTACGATTATGAACAATTCCATATTTATTGCAACAGCAGCATGAATAATAATGGTCGTTCCCGCACTAGAGGTGTGCTGTTTTGCAGAGATTTGAAGGGGGCGCAGGAAGAATGAAACCAATGAAAGTATATCCTGAAGGAAGTAAGGGAAAGAAGAAACTTCTTGAATTGTTTGATAAGGAGGGAAGTGTTCTTGGAGATGATAGAGAGATGAAAACTGGAAGATATTATATAGTTGTGGATTATGATTTAAGCCCGTTTTTACAAGCTTATAATAAGATGAAGGGGGCGCAGGGATGAAGCCTAAACCACTGAAGGACTCCGTCTGCCTGAATGGACATGGCGTTCACAGGAGCTTAGTAGGTGGGGGCAGTTCATCTGCCCCAAGGAGGTGAAGATGGAAGATGAAAAACAAAGAATGGAAAAAGATTTGTGAGGGGTGCTATTGCCCGCCACTCAATGTTGCACTGCTAAAATATGCTGATACCCCTGAGTATTTAAGGCGGCTTTGCGCGTTGATGGCAATCAAGGAGTTTAAAATAAATGAGCCTTAAATATTGTCCTTTATGCGGTTCAGAGAGCTTAGCAGTCTGCAAGGGAAGCTCTGCATTGCACTGCAAAGCTTGTAAATCAAATTGGGAACTAGTAGAGGATGGGACTCAGTGATAATGAAAATATACTCCAGAACGAAAATCCTTATAAATCCTAATGTGTTTCCTTCAGATAAGGTACAGGTGGAATAATGGATCCAAAAGAATTTGATGCAAAGGTTGTAAGGCTATGGCAGCTTCGTAATGTCCTTGAAGCTCTGGACAACCAGATAGGCATTCTCAAGGCTGAGGAACAGGACTTAATCCTGGAGCTGATAGGAAGATGAAACCTAACGTTGAATTCAAGAGATTGAAAGGGTGGCGCAATGAAGGCAGGATAGTTTTTGGTTTGGGTCGGAAAGATTCGTTAGGCTTCCCTAAATCCTTCACAGCCAATGTCACATTCAATGAAATTTCCGAAAGAAATGTAAGTTCACAGGAAAAGGATATCCTGGGAACGAAAGCTGGGGAAAAAAGATAAGATCGTGATATTTCAGAGTGCCTTGGATTTATATGAGGCACAGAAAGAGAACAAGGAGGAAACTAAGATGGGAAAACCACAAGAAACCAACAAGCCTGAGATTAAGTTCCGGGCAAGTGCCATTACGGCAACAGTGTGGAAAAACACTGGCAAGACAAAGGACGACAAGGAATACGAGTTCCTTACTACGCAGATAGAGCGGAGCTACAAGGACAAGGACGACAAGTGGCAAAAAACCAGCTCATTCAGGGCTGACGACTTGCCGAAAGTTATCCTTGTTGCCCAGAAGGCATACGAGTTCATAGCCTTGCAGGGTAACGAGTAGTTAGAGAGGGAAATTCATCCCTCTTTTTCATGCTGGTAAACTGCCATGATGGAGGAACAGCATACAAGTTGTTTTCCACCGCGTTAGTATTAGTACCTACTTGCAATTGTTCTTGTTTGCACCTCATGCGTCATGGCTGTCCGGAATGCAGGTTCCGCAAGGGCCTGCTCAATACCCTTCGGGGCTACGGCTCTGAAGCATAACTGCATCATAGATGTGGACTGCATTGATTGGGGGCAGGCTTGAGGCTTGCTGCTTATATGGCTTGCCCCCTTTCATTTTACGCAAATGTGAGCGGGAAAGCCAACGAACTTTAGTCATTGGAGTATGTCAGGGCAGTTGTCTTGTTAGGGAGAGTGAGGAATAATGAAACAAGAAGATATAGAAA
>JBDRFS010000097.1:0-6730 GCA_043818535.1 Candidatus Woesearchaeota archaeon | reverse complement strand
ATCCAGCCATCCTAAGAACAATGGCTTCTTTTCTGTTATCAGGAATAAATCAATGTCGGAATAAGGCTTTTTAGAGCCGTAAATCAAGGCTAAATTTACTTCCCCATATATTTTTCTTATTATCTCTGTAAGGGTTTGATTAGTGTAATATTTTGGTAAACCACAGCTGTAAATCAATCCAAAGTCAGTATAGCAGTTGGAATACTCCGCAAAACAACTTAGTAGGGCTTTTGATTCAATTGCTTCCTCGTCATAGTCCAAGTTGAAGACTTCTGAAAGGTAATATTCCATCCATAGGGCAAATCCCTCTTCTTCTAACTGATCCTTATGAATTGAGTATTTTGAGTAGAGACCATGGCCATAGTAGTTGCGGATGCTTCTGCTCTTGCATCCCCCAGCATTACAGGCTTCTAACTTAAATCTTTGGTAAAGGAAATCGTCTATGGTCATAAATTTTAGTTTGAACTCTTGCTTTAAATCAATTGCCTTTATTTTTCGGAAATCTTTCAGAACTTATTGCTTAAAGTGCCATTTGTTTTTAAAGTATTGACATTACCTCGGAAAAACAAAGGTTTTTTCCTAAAAACTCTTATAAAGGACTTCTGCCTGATATAAACAAAATGGACGCAAATTATTTAAAGGCGGATGAGGAATTTAATCTTATGGCAAAGATAAGGTACAGGGTAATAATAAACCAGGATGAAGAGGGGATGTTTACAGCAGAATGCCCTTCCCTTCCAGGCTGCATATCCCAAGGCAAGACTAGGATGCAAGCCATAACAAACATAAAAGATGCTATAAAGGGCTACCTTGACAGCCTTAAGAAGCATAACGAGCCTCTACCGCCTTCAATAGATGAAGAACTGGTAGAGATAAATGCCTAAGCTGCCTATTGTTTCTGGAATAGAAGTCATAAAAGCACTAGCTAAAATTGGTTACTTGCCGGACCATCAAACTGGAAGTCATGTGATTCTAAGACACAAGGAATACCCTCATCGTAGGCTTACTGTCCCTAGGCATAAGGTAATAGCAAAAGGGACATTAAGAGCAATTATAAGGCAAAGCGGTTTGAGTGTTGAGGATTTCCTTAAACTTCTCTAATCTAGCAAAACCCTTCTACCACTACAAAGCTTTTTAAATTCTGCTTTAATCCAAAATAGAAATATGAAACTAATCATAGTCCGGCATGGAGAGACTTTTGAGAATTCTAAAGGGATAAGCCAGGGTCACCTTAATTCCCAATTAAGCCAAAAAGGGATTGAGCAGGCAAGAAGGATTGCAGAACGGCTCAAAGACATAAACATCAATGTTGCCTATTCCAGTGACTTGGACAGGGCTTTGAATACTTGCAAGGAGATCCTAAAATTTCAGAGGAATACAAGCTTGATTGAAACCAAAATCCTGAGAGAGCAGTCCAAGGGGATTTTTGAGGGGAGAACAAAAGAAGAAAGGGACCAGCTGTTTAAAGGCAATTCTGTCCCATTCCATGAATGGCTGCCTGAAGGCGGGGAAAGGCTGGTTGATGTATGGGAAAAAGTCATCCCTTTCTTTGAAGAGGTCAAAGCCAAACATCAAGTAGAAACAGTCCTGTTTGTAAGCCATGGTGGGCCAATCTCCTGCATCTTGGCATACCTGCACAACAAAGAGATTAGCGATTTCAGGGATTATCTCCCCGAGGTAAACACTGCAGTTTCAGTAGTTGAAATCTATGGAGATAAAACAGTTTTCAAAAGATTAAATTGCTCCCAGCACTTGGATTAAGCACCTGAATAATCAGTAAAACTTCTTCCTCTTGACCTTAAAATACTTCTTCGGAATAATAAGGTACATGACAAAGAATCCGACTGCAACAGCTGCAGCTATTGCCCCGCCAGCCAAAAATGCTGTGGAAATGCTCCACGCATCCACCAGAACCCCAAAAAAAGGATAGAACACTGCAAGCACTACCCTGCTGCCTAAGCTCTTTAAAGAAAGCACAGTAGCCCTCTTGTCAGAGTAAGTGTAGCGCAGGATATAATTGCTGAACAAAGGAGAGGACATGCCCCTTATCACCTGATATACCCCAAGCAGCAATATCCCCCATAAGGCAATGTACTTGCCGAGGACAAAAAAAGGCACAACAGCCATTATTCCAAATGATATCAGGGCCCTCCTCCTCCCAAGATACTTCTCACACCTGTGGGCGGTAAAAGAGGCTGCTGCTGCAACAAGATTAAAGAAGAGGAAAGCCAGGCCAAACCACTTTATCTCCAATCCCGCTTCCTTAAGGTAAGGCTGAGTAATCCAGAAGGCAAGCTGGCACATAAGAACGAGGAATGCAGAATATAATATGTACCACTTTATCAGGCGGTGCTTGTTTACGAACTTTACGCTTTGGGCAATTATGTCCCAGTAGCCCTTCTGCTCAACATGGGTGAATGCCTTCGGCTCAACAAGCCTGTAAGCGGTTATTGCTGCTATGGCAAAAGGCATGATGGTTAGGAACCATGGCAGCCTTAAGGAATAATGGGCCATGAAGCCGCCTGCAACTGCTGCCAAGCCTGCAGCAAACAGGGAAAATGACTTGGCCCTGCCCTCTATCTTTTTGTACAGCTTCTCCTTTTTTAACTGTTTTAATGTATCAAACAGAAGTGCAGAATCAGCTCCTGAAATCAATGACAGGCCAAATGCCCAGATGGATTCCCCTATGAGGAAATGGGTAAAGCTCCTTCCAGAGCCGTACACTATGAGCCCGAGTATAAGGACAGAGCTGCCCCATAATACGGCCTTCCTCTTTCCAGCCCAGTCGGCTAAAGCGCCTGAAGGAACCTCAAGAAGGACTATTGCAATGGAAAAGTAGGCCTGCAAAAGGAGCACCTGCGTAAACGTAAGCCCGTTGTCCATGAAGAAAAGGACCATAGTCGGAGTTGCGAAGAACAGCCCAAAGCACAGCTGTATGATGTAATACTTCCATATGTTCGCTTTCAATGCTTTCTTCTCTAGCTTGTCCATAGATTGCTGTAAGCAGGAAGAGTTTAAAATTATTTCTTTTTGGGAGCCAGCAATGCATCTGATGTATCAATGGAACGCAAGGCTTTCTTTTGAAACAAAGGCGGCAGGGCAGGCTGCTATTGCTGGAAGCAAACAAAAAAGCTTAAATAACTCAATACTCATAGATTAGCTTATATGAAAGTGATAATAGTCGGCGCAGGGGAAATAGGCAAGACTGTTGCAAACATGCTCTCGACAAAGGAGCACGACATAACCATCGTGGAGATTGATGAAAAGACCTCAAATGAGGTTGCCAATTCTACAGAAGCTTTAGTTATACAGGGCGATGGCACTGACATTACTGTCCTGAAGGATTCAGGCCTGCAGGAAGCGGATGCTGTAATAGCCACAACAAACGACGACAAGGTAAACCTGATGGTAAGCGAAATCGCTAAAGACTCAAATGTCAGCAAGATAATTGCAAGGGTAAATGACCCAAAAAATGAGGAGCTGTTCACAAAGCTTGACATTACTGGAGTTATTCCTATAGTGGGCATGGTAGCAACATCCATAAGGAACATGCTCATGGGTCATGACACGGCAAGGGTACTGACAGAAATAGGTTCAGGGGCTGTGCAGGTTGTAGCAATAAAAGTTCAGAGGGGCAGCAAGGCAATAGGCGAGACAGCTAGGATAAGCTTAGGCATCATAGGCACTATCTACAGGGAAGGAGGGCTTATAATCCCAAAAGCAAGGACGAAGATTAAGGAAGAGGATGTGCTCATAATCACTGCAAAGACAGAAGACATCCCCAAGATAAAGAAGCAGATGTCGGGTGAGTAGATGGACGTTGTGCTTAAGTACTTAGGCTATGTCCTGATTCTATTCTCTTTCATGCCTATACTGCCTTTTGTTTCTGCAATAATCCTCCATGAAGACTTCATGCTTTTCTTTGTGCCTTCAATAATCTCGCTTTTTGTAGGATTCCTTCTGCTTGTTCTCACATCCAAGGCCAAGGGGGGGGTAGGCCAGCTCACTATCCAGAGGAGCATTGCACTCACAGCGCTTTCTTTCATGGTCATGCCGCTTTTAGGCTCATTGCCTTTCATGATAGAGCTTAACAGCCCTGCGCTTGACTGCATTTTTGAGTCATATTCAGGATTCACGACTACAGGCCTTACTGTGCTGGGTAGCTTGGAAGATATCCCAAGAAGCCTGCTGCTGTGGAGGGCAGAAACCCAGTGGATAGGGGGCTTGGGAATTGTGCTCTTTGCATTGCTTGTCATACTCAGGCTTAGGGAGAGGTCCCCTGAAGTGTTCTCTACAAGGGCCAAGGCTCTCGTAAGCCTGTATAGGGCACAGGGCGCTACAGAGAAGCTTGAGCCGAGCATAAGGCAGTCTGTCAAGAAAACCATACTCATCTACCTCACTTACACGTTCCTTGGCGCAGTACTGCTCTTTATTGCAGGCATGGGTGCCTTTGAGGGCCTTTCAATGGCCATGACTTCTGTTTCCACAGGAGGATTCATAGTCTGGGATACGCTTAACCTTGACTTAGCTTCAATGATAGTGCTTTCCTTGCTTATGATCATTGGCGCAACATCCTTTGTTATCCACAACCGGATATTCAGGCTTGACCTTAAAGAAGTCCTCAAGTCCTATGAGTGCAGGGTTTTTGCTGTGCTGATTGTTGCAGCCTCCTTATTATCTGTGCTTGCCCTAGGGGACATAAAATCAGGGATATTCCACGCGATATCTGCCATAACGACAACAGGCTACGCATTAGCTGACATAAGCGCAATGCCTTACATTGCAATAGTTATCCTGGCATGCTGCATGATCATAGGGGGCGCTGTAGGCAGCACTGCCGGGGGCATAAAAGTGCTGAGGTTCGGGCTTTTGATGAAGTCAATCCACTGGACAATAAGGAAGATATCAAACCCTTCAAGGGCGGTCATCACTCTTAAGGTTGAAGGCAAGGAGGTCGAGCAGGCAACATTGGTCATGGCCCAGGTTTTCGTGTTCCTTTACATACTCGTGCTCTTTGTCGGGACAATGGTGCTTCTTGCGTTCGGGAATGGCTTCCTTGATTCATCGTTCCAGATGGTCTCTGCATTGGGGACTGTTGGCTTGCAGACAATTCCTGCTCTTGCCAGCCTTAATGCCTTCTGCAAGATAGTGCTTATAATTGCAATGGTCCTTGGAAGGCTGGAGATATTCCCTGTGCTTGTGCTGTTTAAGTTCTTTGCAGACAAGGCTAAAGAAAGATTAAGAAAGCAAAAGTATTAGCCTTGATCGTTTTCAGGCCTTGGCACAGCTTCTGGCTGAGTAACAGGCTGGGGGTTTGGTACAGGCTTGTTCCCTGCATCATAACTAGTATCAGGCCTGAGCCTTACCGTAAGGTCTGGCCTGTTAAATGCCTGTGCGCACTTGTTGAAAGCGTCTACAGCTTCTCCCAAGCCCATGCCCTTGTAGCTAAACATAACCTCATCTCCATCCTTGTCCTTGGTGACCATCCCATATCTTCCTCTTGCAGTAATTGTTATCTTGTCACCCTCATCAGTCATCTCGCAGGAATAGCCTTGGACGCCTGTCCACTCTACTTTGTCTGAGCATGCTGCTGAACCTGCTAGAAGTAATCCCAGCAATCCAGTTCCTATTTTTCGTGTAAGATTCATTTTTGAATGCCTCCTTTGTTACTATCTATGGGTGGTGACAAGTATATAAGGCTTTTGGTGGGTGGATTTTCCGAGTTAGCAGTTTGTCCTGCTTCTTCTGTTCCAAAAGAAAGCATTGCGACCCATTGATACATCAGAAGAATTGCTGGCTTCCAACGGCAAATTTTATGTGGCTGCCACCCTTCAGGAATTAACAATGACAGCTTATAGGGCAGCAAAATTAGTCCAGATGACTAACCCCGAAAGAATCCACTAATTATTTAAACTCCCCCAATATAACTAAATTATGAAAAAAGAAGCAATAACCTTACTTGTATTAGTGGCATTTTTGGTTCCAGCTTTAGTTTTAGCTCAGGAACAAGCTCAAACTTATTCTGCACCTGAGAGATTTATTGATGATGTTAAACTAGCTTTTTCAGGAGGGGATAATGAGGTTAGGTTGGCATTAGAAATTAGAGAGAAAGAAGTAATTTCAGCAATAAATAATGTTAAGAATCAAGAAGAAGATAAAGCAATTAAAAATCTAGAAAGGGCAAAAGAAAAACTTCAGATTGTGCAAGAAAAAGTTTCTTTAGATACTTCAAAAGAAATTAAAACAAATGTTAATGGAATTAAAGATAAGCTAAGTGAAGAAGAAAATCTGCCAGATGACTTTGAAGAATATCTTTTAGAAGAAGAAAAAACCCAGTTTATAGCAGAGCTCACTGAGAAAACTTATGAATATTGCAAAGAGCTTGCAAAAGAGGATTATGGGGAGATGTTAAAAGAAGAGAGATGTAATCCTGATACTGCTGTTCCTGGCCTTGAAGAGAAACTAAAAGAATTAAAGGATATTCAGGAAAAATCATTTGTTCAATTAATGTTAAGCATTCGAAGTTGTATAGATGACCCTGGCACTTGCAATTGTGATGAAGTTCTTAATGCTGAAGAAAAAACAGCCTGCGAAAAAATGGTTGCTCTTGCAATTAAATGCGAATATAAGGATGATGATACTGCTTGTAGTGAATTAGAATCTATGAAGCCTACTCAAGGGGATGGCTTTGCAAAAAGTTTCATCCCTGATTTCTTAATGGATCTATTTA
>JBDRFS010000096.1:0-2870 GCA_043818535.1 Candidatus Woesearchaeota archaeon | reverse complement strand
TTTTGATGTATATTCTCTGGTAGCGAAATTGTTAAATAGTAGGTAGTTACATTGTAACTACCTATGGTTAAGCCGATTCAGATGCGGATGGAAGGTTTTGAGGTTGTTGAGAAGACTGCAGAGGTTGGCGGGAATAGTGGCAGGATTTATGTTCCTAAGCATTGGGTTGGTAAGAAAGTCAGGGCGGTGCTTGTAGAATGATTTCTGATGATAAAGATAAAAGGATACAAGAACTTGAAGAGGAGATTATAAGATTACTTAAAGAGAAAGAGAGGATAAATCAGGAGAAAGAAAAGATAAATCAGGAGAAAGAAAAGATAAAGAAAGAGAAAGAAAAGATTATGAAGGATTTTGAAGAGTTTAAGGCTAAACATGCTAAAACAGTTGCTAACCTGCGGGCTGCTATGCATATTAAGACTGATAAGAAAAAAGCTGGTAAGCCTTTAGGTGCTCCTAAAGGCCATGAGGGTTATGCGAGGCACATTCCTGAAAGAATAGATAGGATTAAAGCTCTTAATCCTAGGAGGTGCCCTCATTGTGGAATAAGATTAACCGGAGCTACACAAGAGGTTAGGTCTCGGTATGTTACTGATTTAAACTTGTTTCTTAAAGCTAAGACTACTCGTTATGACATTCATAGAAAGTACTGTCCTAAGTGCAAGAAGATTGTTGAGCCAGAGGTTCCTGGAGTGCTTCCGCACGCCAGGCTTGGGCTTAACATCATGCTTCTGGTGATGTATCTTAAGCTGGGCTTAAGGCTTCCGGGCAATAAAGTAAGAGATTTTCTTATGACTATGTGCGGTGTAAGCATAAGTGGGGGAGAAATTCCAGGAATACTCAAACAGTTAGCCCTTGTTTTTGGAGATTATTATGCTCACTTGGAAAAGATGCTTCGGCTTGCAAGGGTTAAGCACACTGACACGACCAGTTGGCGTGTCAGTGGAAAGAACTATTTCGTATGGGTCTTTGTGACTTTAGGAGTTGTCATTTACAAGATTCGCAAACGCAACAACCATAAAGCAGGCCTAACAGTACTGGGAAGAAACCAGCACGGCAATGTGCTGGTAGTAGACAGGCATTCAGCACTGCTAAAACTAGCAGAAAAAGCAGGGTTTATCCTGCAGTACTGCTGGAGCCACATACTCACAGACAGCAAAAGCCTGGCAAGAGACTTCGGAGCAGAAGGAACATACGTGCACAAAAAACTAAAAGAACTATACGCTTTAGCCAAAGGGCTAAAGCACAAAGCCCGACCAGAACAAGTCGAGCAGCTAAAATCAGAAATACTACAGCTAACAACCCGACACTACAATCACAGCACAATAAGAAAATTCGTCAACAGGCTTTACTACAAGGACGTTGAGAACCTATTCAGGTTCACAACAGACCCAGACGTAAGCAGCACAAACAACATCAGCGAAAGAGAACTCCGAGAAATGGTGTTAATACGACACATAAGCAAAGGAAGCAGAAGCCCCAGAGGAGCAAACACCACAGCAATACTAATGAGCATAATCCAAACACTAAGAATAAGAAAAGAAAACACACTCCAAGGGTTATTCAACATACTGAATAACCCTTCAGGATACTAAATAATTACGTTTTTAGATATCTTTATAAATCCCCCGCGAAAGGTAATTTTATGATGATACTGGTCTACATAACCTGCGCAGATGAGAAAGAGGCAAATGTGGTGTCAGAGCACCTCCTAAATAAGAAGCTGATAGCATGCGCAAACATCTTTCCAATAAAAAGCATTTACAGATGGAAGGGCGAGATTGCGGCTGAAAACGAGGTTGTGGTTGTGGCAAAGAGCATTGAAGGCAAGTTCAATGAGATAAAGAAAGAAGTAAAAAAGGTTCATTCTTACAAAGTTCCATGCATAATCAAGATTAATGCTGAGGCGAATGAGGAGTATGAGAATTGGGTAGGGAAGGAAGTGAAGAAATGAAGGACCACCTTGTTACAGAGATAACCCAGAGAACCCAGTGCATCTACTGCGGCAATGACATGCAGAACCGCAAGTGGGAATCTGAGTTTATGAGGGACCTGCACTACAAGTCAATAACTTGCGAGTGCGGAAAGCGGCTTAGGCTAAAGGTGCATTTCCATGGCTCAGGCCATGACAGCTGGGATGGAACCCACCACTGGAAGAGCGAATTCAAGAAGCAGGCTGATGATGGAAGCCTAAAAAATCTTGAAAGCAAAATACAGACAATTGCGAAATAAAATGCCCCAGGCAGTAACACATATCCTGTTGACTATAATTGTTCTAGACCTATTCAGGGACTATGTTCTTAAGAATAAAAGAATCATGCCCCTCCATTTTATTTTCCTAGGGGGAGTTGCAGGGCTTTTGCCTGACATAGACATACCAATATATTGGATGCTAAAAAATGTTCTTGGGCTGAATGTTTCATGGTTTCATGGGACAATAACCCATACAGTCTGGATTCCCATCATATTGGCAATAGCTGCAGCTGCGCTGTTTTGGCATAAAAGAAATGCTGCTGTGCTTTTATGGGTAATAAGCTTTGGACTATTCTTCCACATATTCCTAGACCTTGTTTTACGAGGGGTAATCATGCCATTCTGGCCTTTATCGAGCTGGACAATGACTGGGATAATGGCAAACTCAGGAATTGCTTACTGGGACTTTGGGCTTGATGCAATAATACTCCTAGCCTGGCTATGGCATGAGGAAAAGATGCACAAGATAAGTGATTTCATATAAGCCTTTAATACAAACACTTATTCTATCACTGTGCCATTAAACTGCCTGCCTTCAAGGAGATTCTTTAAATTTGATATGCTGTTGCCTATTATGAATGCCTTTAAGCCAAGCTCACTTGCAAGCTTAGTTGCAACAG
>JBDRFS010000095.1:0-23177 GCA_043818535.1 Candidatus Woesearchaeota archaeon | reverse complement strand
GCCATACATTCCGAGTGATGATTCCAAAGCCATTTTGAATGGAATTGCGGATGAGTTCAGGGATGATCAATCTTGTAAAGCCGTAATGCCCCTAAGCTCTGCTTCGACTGGGATAGGCTTTATCTAATATTGAAGTTTACTCTTCAGCAACAAAAGAAAGCAATGCAGGCTGCCTAATACTTCTTTGCCAGCTTCTCTGCTATTGCCGCAAACGCAGGCCTTGTTATGAACACCCCAATGGAAACACCGACTATTGTCGTCAACGCAAATCCCCTCAACAATCCTGCGCCTGCGTTCCACAAAGGAATCATGGCAGCAACCGTAGTGACATAGGCAACAAATATTATGAAGAAAGCCCTTTTAATCTGCTGCTTCCAGTTCATAAACTTCTCCCCGCTTTTTGAAACCTCATCTATAATAACAATCTGATGGTCCACGCCAGTGCCAATGGCAGCTATTATGCCTGCAATGGAAGCAGTGTCAAGGTTCCAATGGGTGAGTGCAGCAAATCCCAAAATCAAGACCAGCTCACTAGTACTCGTGATCATCATAGGCAATATTATCTTCAAATTCCTGTACCTGATAAAGATGACTAAGGCAACTGCTATCAAGGCAACCAATCCGACAAGTATGGAGTTTTTAACAAAGCTCCTGCCCAATATGGGAGATATGGAGTCAAGCTTGTCCACTTCCAGCTCAAAAGGCAAAGAACCGGTAATCAATATGGTCTGCAGCTTGTTCATGTTTGCAACAGCAGCGTCAACAGCAGCGTTCCTGTTGGCGCCCACTCCAGGCCCAGATATGGCAATGCTGGTTGTCTCAGAGCCTTTAAGGTCAGATCCTATCTGCAATGTGTCCACAAGCTTGCCATCCAGATAAAGGTCAAGGTTTTCGCTCAATATTTCCTTGCCGGATTCAGAGGCCACTACCTCCAATTCCTTAGTTATGTTAGCATGCCTCTCTGCAGCTTCCGGGCTAAGGTGGATCGCAAACTCAAACCTGCACATGGACTGCCCTCCGGACTCAAAGCAGTTCTTTATGCCTGAACAGCTCCCGTCATCCCTGCACACGAAAGGCACGTCCTTCTTACCTCCTGAGAAAACGGTCTCATTGCCAATCTTAGCCTCGAACTTGCCCTGCTGCCCTATAAGGTCCTTAACCTCATCCTTTGTTACGCCCGCAATCTCAATCAGGATGTACTTGTTTCCTACCCAGTCGCTTGCAGCCCTTATCTTTAGGTCCGTCAGCCCGTAAACATTCAGCCTATTGCTCAGTACGCTGATAAGCTCTGTTATATCCTGGTCTGTAACTGCCTTTTCACTAACAGGCCTTAGCAATACCCTTGTTCCGCCTTCCAGGTCCAGCCCTTTCCTTATGTTTGTCTTTGAAGCTTGGCCGACTGATATTTTTGGAACAGTTCTTGAAAGGAAGGCGAACTGCCCCTTGTTTGTGGTTATCTTAACCACTTTCTTAGGAATTATCGTGTCCAAAGCCCTGTTGAAATCTGTGGAGTTCGAGAGATTATTGGAATTAATCGCAACTAGGATTTCGCCCCTGTGAAGCGGGGCTATTGTTGACTCTATCACAGTAAGGTTGACGCCAACAGTAAAGCCTATGTCATCCTTTACGGCATAAGTGTATTCAGTGCTTTCATTTGTAAGGATAGTTATGTTCTGTTCAGTATTTTCAAGGCCCAAAAGCGCAGAATAAAATTCTGGTATTGTGCTTATTGGCTGACCATTGACTTCACTGACTATCTGGCCCGTGTTGAGACCCATGTCTGTCCATTCGCCCTTGTCTATGCTCTTAATCTGGATGCCCTTGGCCGATGGTGAAGGGTTTATTGCCAGAAGCGCAAGGAACAATGCAATTATAAGGATCCATACCCTTAATGGGACCTTGAACCGGCTCATCTGAGCTTCCTCCTGACATACCAGTACAGCAATCCAGCGTTCATTAAGTATGTTGCGATTATGTCTGCTATAAGCCCTATGATTATTATGGTGAACATCTGCTTGATGACAAAGCTCTCTGTTACAAACAGGCCGGCTGAAAGCGCTACTAATGTAGTTACCGTCATTGTAAGCCCTGTCTTCATTGCAGAAAACATCCTCTCAAACAGCAAGCCTTCCTCTTTTCTCTTTATCGCCTTGGTTGTAAGCAGGATGTCTGTGTCAATGCTGTAGCCGATAAGCATCATCAATGCTGCCAATCCGGCTGTTGAGAACTTTATGCCTAAGAGGTTAGCGACTGCAACAGTAATCACTATATCTGAAAATGCTGCAAAGATTACAGCTATTGAAGGTATAAAAGTGCGGAATGTTATGAGGACAACAATTGACATGAAGAGGAATGCGAGGAACATTGCAACCATCATCTGCCTGTAGAAGCTCTTCCCCAAGGTTGAGCCGACTTGCTCTGTGGAATAGTTTTCCCCTGTAAGCTCAAAGCCAAAGAACTCCTTTAATGCTGAAGTTAGCTGCTCTTCCTCAACATCTGTTGCCTCTATGAGTATGCCTATCTGCTCCTCTGTCCCGAATTCTGACAGGCTTCTTACGCTGATTTCAGATTCAGGAAGGCTTTGCGTAAGGCGGTCTTTTAATCCTTCAAAAGAAGCAGATGTGGAGATGGTTGCAGTAACCCCTCCTTCCAAGGAGACATCCTTCTGCATTATGTTTCCTGTCTGCACATAATTGAATATTATAAGGCCCAAAGCTATAAGGACTAACAGAATAGGTATTATAGTCAGCTTCTTATAGTTCTTGTCGTAAAACTCCTTTAACTGCATCTTAAGACAAGAAATATCATTGATTTATATACGTTTCGCTGTGTTGGCAATAGAGGGTTTGGCCCTCAAAGACACTCTGCCAGCAGACTATTCCTTAAAAATCACTTCACGCAGCTTCTCAATAACCTCTTTCCGAGGAAGCTTCTTATCCAAATAGAAAGCTTCAAGCCCTGCCATTTTCGCATTTTTGACATCCATCTCCTTGCAGTCTCCTATATGGAGTATTCTAGAAGGGCTTACACCATAGATCTTGGATATCTCCTCATACAGTTCCTTTGGCTTCCCCGCAATTCCAAAGTCGTCTATGGAAGAATACACCGCATCAAAGTAGATCCTATTCCCATAAAGCTCGGCTTCTATAAACTCCTTTGTAGTGGATGAAATTATAATCAATCTAGCCTTCCCTTTTATCTCTTCAAGAAGCCGCCTTATATCATCAAAAAAATGGGGTTTATGGCTAATCATACTAAGTGCCTCGTCAAAAGACAGGCCGAGCCTTAGTTCATTCATCCAGTAGTTAAACGAATAATACCTATAGTCATATTTCTCGTAAGTCTTGAACCTCTCTTTAAGCTCCCCTTTGGCTTCATCTAATCTAATCCCTTTGCTCTTCGAATAAAGCTTGGGCAATATCTCTAACCAGAACTCATCAGAAAAAGCACTGTCAGAAAGTGTACCTTGCAAGTCAAAGCTTATTATGTCAAACTTCATATTTGTCACCGAACTTCACTAGTGAAAAGAGGTCATAGCCTTTTAACTGCTCCCTTCCATGAAGATATTCCAACTCAATAACATAAGCGCAGCCGACAACCTTAGCCTTTTGCTTTTCCACAAGATGTATTACAGCCCTTGTTGCCCCTGGCCCTGCCATGATGTCATAAACAATAAGCACATTATCCTGACTAGTAAAAGTTCCGTTCTTGACTTGGTATTCACCCTCACCATACTCTTTTATGAACTTCTCTGATATAACCTCTCCCGGAGTGAGGCTGGGCTTCCTTATCAGCACCAATGGAAGCCCCATTTCATAAGCCAAGGCAGAGCCTATGATGAATCCTTTGGACTCTATTGCAGCAATCTTGTTTATATCCTTGCCATTGAAATGCTTCTTTATGTCATTTATTGCATCCCTGAAGGCTTCAGGATTCTTAATAAGTGGAGTGAAGTCCCTGAAAACCACCCCCTTCTTAGGGAAGTCCCTATGCGCCTCTATGAATTGTTTATAATCTTTCATTCTTCCTCTATAAGGACAGCCCTTGCAGGAGCCCCATCTATTCCAGTGACCTTTAAAGGCAGACATATTAAGGTGTAGTCCCCTTGCTTCACATGCCTCAGCCTTAAGTTATCAATTAGTGTTATGCTTTTCTCAAGGAAAATTAGATGCAGGTCATTCCTGCCTTCCCTCTCAAAAGACTGGTAGTCATATCCTAAAGTTGTAACTTCCTTGCTTATAAGGTATCTTGCCGCCTTTGGGGTCATATCAATCAGTTTTGGATTGTAGCTTTCCATCTTGTCATAAGAGTTCCTGGTCTTAAGCAAAACAATCCTGTTACTGATATCACATTCCTTAAGGCGTTCTTCAGTTATTGTACATTCAACATCAGTAAGGTCTATAACCTGACACCTCCCTATCAGCCTTTCAAATGGTACCTGGTCACATGTCCACTTGTTATTGAAGAGATAATATGGCGCATCAATATGCGTTCCTGCATGGGAGCCGAAGCTTAGCCATGTGAAGTTACATCCTGCTTCCGGGATTCTTGCCATAGGCCTCAGCTCTGGTTGGGCATCATCTTTCCAAACTACTGTTTTCTCATTAAGGTCCATTGATATGTCTATTACTTTCTTTGGATCAATCATTCCTGCCTCCAAGCATCTCGCTAAGCCTCTTTAGCCAATTTTCTCTTCTTTTAATGCATTCTGCTGATATTTCTTTTAGCACAGTGCCCCTGCTTTCAGCATAAAGCACCCTCATTTCCTTAGTGCACTCAAAAGCATCATCGCATTTTCTGAAGGCGTTCATGAAGCCTATATGATATTCAATAGGAAGCGGATACCAAGCTGGTGCGTACATTTCAAACAGCTGCCAGAGAAACTCATTTGTGTATGAAGCGTCTTCAAGCTTGAACAGGAAGTAGCGCATCATGTGCTCCTTAGAAATAAAGGATGCTACGTCCCTTATAGCTGAATTTTTCCTTACAACATCAGAAAGGCTTCCTATGTTGCGGCTTAAGCATTCCAGCAATCCTGAAGTTTCTTGCTTTGCTTCGGCATATTTTAGCCTAATATCCTGAATATATGTCTTCCTAAAGCTTCTGCCAGGATTGTAGTAGTGCCCTACAAGGTCAATCCTGTTTTCAAATGGGTATGCACCTTTACTGAAGCATTCAAGCTGTGATTTCCTATCAAAAAGCGAGAACAGAACCCTTTCATGCCTTCCCCTATCAGTGTTTAGGTAGTAGGATAGTGTCTTAAATTCTGGTGATTTGGCCAAGTATCCAAAATAAGTTTCGGCATTCTGTAAGGTTGTTCCCGATGTTATGTACTCGTCAAAATAAATGAAAGGCCCCCTTAGCACATTTGCTATCCTTGTCCCCTCAAACAAGGATGAAACTTCTTCCTGCCACTTGTTTTTGCTACCTAAACATAAGCCTTTAAATATATCATCCAGTGACCTCTTTTTTTGCAATAAAGCCTGATTAGGGATATTGGAGCATATCTCAAGAAGTGCTTCACCCCTTGGCCTGCCAGAAACATGTTCTTCACTCTCTTCTTTAGTCAGATAAAAATTTAATACCGGGAATATATCATCAACAGGCTCACGTGGGAACTTGATGTATGTCCACTCTGCATTGTCGCCAACTAGTTCCTCGCAGATATTCGCCAGCAATGTTGCTCCTGTTTCTGATACAACTATGCTTTTATAGCAAGAGTCCTTGATCTTGTCTGCCATTATCCTGGCTACGTCCAATACCATGTCGTCACTCATGAAGCTGAAGCGCCGTTTGTATGATGGGTGTACAAAGCACTCAAGGTTATCTACTGCTCCATAAAGATCTCTTATGTTCATGTAATCCTCCCTTTCGCGATATCTATGAATGCTCTGATTTTTTGCTGGTCTTTCCTGTCTTTTTTCAGGTAATCCTTCGAATAATGGCTTACTCCTGTTGAAACATCCACCCCTTGAGGGGATGTCGCACTTATGGCATCTTGGAGGTTTTCTGGGTTAAGTCCTCCGGCAAGGAACACAGGCTTTTTAGCAGCCGCAATCATCATCTTGCAGAGTTTCCAGTCATTTGTGACACCTGTTCCCCCGACATAGCCTCCAGCCCTTGTGTCTAGGAGTATGAAGTCGCAATAAGGCTCGTATGCTTTAAGCTTTTCCAGGCTGCCTTCTTCCTCAACAACCACAGTCTTGATGATTTTCCTTGATGTGCCTGCCCTGACATCTTTCATAACTTCTACTCCAACATCCTCTGAAACCTGGATCCCAGTTGAATTGACATAATCAGCAAGTGCAAGTATGCTTTCTGCGTCCTTTAGGTGTGTCACTACAAAGCTTTCAACACCCTTTGGAAACTGTTTTATTATCTCCTTTACAGTCTGGGCATGCGGCTCTACTTCTGGAGGAAGGACCTTACCCCCCATTACAAAGCCAATAGCATCAGCACCATGCCTTATGGCATAGAATGCGTCAATTGCATTGCTGACACCGCATATTTTAACTAGCATCCTGTGTACCTCCTTATGGCATCAATTAATTCTTCTGCGCAATCCTTAGGTTCACGAAAGCCTGTATTGATAACTTGCTTGTGGCAGTCTAACCCTTCAAATATTTCCATGTACTTTTTTTCTCTGCCAATAATCCGTTCCGGATTGCTGATAAGGGTTTCATGGTATGTACTTGAATCATTTGACAGCCTTGCAATAATCTCATCCAAGCCAGCTGCCAAGTGTATGTATAAGTCTGGCCTGAGAAAGAGAGGGTTCAATGCTTTCCTTATGGCCTTGTTGTGCAGCCATTTGCAGTCAGGCAGGAATGAGTCAACTGACTGTACGTAGCGGTCCTGTATAATTGTCGAGCCTTCCATTAATTTAGGCCTTATGTCCGTTGCAGTCTTAACCGCAATATCCAAGTAATAGAATAGGGAGCTTGGGTGGGCGTGTATAAATGAATCCCATCTTGAGCCATATGTAAAGCTTTGGCCGTATAGCAACTTGCCATTGTTGATGCTTATTGCCTGCTTTATTATTGTAGTCTTGCCACTGCCATCAACTCCCTCCACTACTATGAACCTGCCTTGCATTTTGCCTCCTTGTAAGTTAGCCAGTAAAACGAATTATTCATTCTCCTGTCAAAGCCTTCAAATGCCTTGCTGCAGATTTCTCCCTTATCTTCCAGTCCGTTTACAGCTGGTTTTAGTATGTGCCCATTGCATGAGAGGATCCTGCATAAGGCATCTCTTGAGTGCGCGGCTGATGAGATTATGTTCAATCCGGCGTTTTCAGACTTGCATTTTCTTGAGACTCTCCAGTATTCTTCACTGTTTATGGAGAATTCTTTGGAGAATTTCTTTCCATGGCCTGCATCTATAAAATGCGAAAGTTTCCATGATACGACTTTCCCCTTTATCAAATCCCCAATCCCTGAAATGGAACCTTTGTTCTTTCTTGAAACCAAGGTGTTTATCTTTATCCCTATATGAGGATAGTTCCTATTCACTTCATCAATCATCTTAAGGATAATATTGTGGTGGTTGGGCGTAGCATCTGTAGTGCGCAAATGATTATGCACTTCCGGGATGCATGAATCTAAGGGGAGCCCTATGAAATCCAAATCCTTTGCAATCCTTGGAAGAATCCCCTTAAGGAGAATTCCGTTGGTTGTTAGTATTGTTGTCATGCCAAGCTTCCTTGACCATGCAAGAAGCTCTGGCAGGTCTTTCCTGAGAAGCGGCTCTCCTCCGGTAAAGTTTATTGCACTGAACCCACTGTTCCTCAATAAGGATATGCTTTCCTTGGCTTTCTCTGTGCTCAACTCACTGATGCTATCCCTCCATTTAGAGAAACAGAACTTGCAGTCCATGTTGCACCTTGAAACGCACTCGAATGTTATGTAGCTATCCTTCTTCCTTAGTGCAGAGCCAATATCTAGTTTTAGCCTCTCATGCTCCTCTTCAAAAGTTACGCAGTCCCCGTTTATGTCAAGATGCTTAAATTCAGAACCTCTCTGCTCTGCTTCCTGGGATCCTGCCAAGTTTACTGCGCCTAATGACTTGACCCTTGTGAGGCTATAGCCATTGTTCTTAAGCTGGCACATTTTCAGCGGATTGTTGGTGAGGGAAATCAAGTCCTTGCTGGTTTTTAGGTAGTCCAATAAAATGAAGGTTATCTTATACCCTAAATTGCCATTCTCCCTTCTCGGGTCAGGAGATATTCCTATTGCTTCAAAGCCACCCCACATGGTAGTGCCCTTGACCTGTTCAGAAGAGTATTCTCCCCTATGCCTTATGGATGCCCTTGAGAAGAGGTCAAATGCAAACTCGCCTTCGGAATACCCGCTTCCCATGCCGTTCTGTGTGTCTATATGCATAAGTATGAACCCCGGACCAGAATTCTTTGCAATATGCCTTTTGCCATCATAAACAAACTGCTTTTGCACCCAGTTCTCAAATTCATGGCCAGTCTTAAGCTCAGGGGGTGATATCCTATTGTAATGCGCGGCCAGTTCCCTTATGCTGTCCCATTGATAGGCGCAGTTGCACCTCTGCGAGCCGAACAGGAAAGAAGGGGTGCATGCTGACTCGCTCCTAAGGACAACCTTACCGTTATAGACATCTCCAACCAGTCCAACATTCGCAAACTCTATCCCAAGTCCAGGCACATAGACGCAAAACCCGATGTGCCTTGTTATGTATGGCGTATCTGTCTTTGGTGACAGGGAATAGAGCGTGGCTCCCTTATTGCATATTATCAATGATCCCGTTTCTTTGTGTATGGCCGCCTCGTATATGTCTTTCAAGCCTGCTTTTGCTTTCCTGTTGTCAAGTGCTGCGCCAAAAGTCTTCATTACGTCGTTGAAAAGTGCTGTTGAAGCTATCTTGAAGATTTTTCCTTTTGATTGCTCTGAAAGCTTAAGCAGCTTAAGGTAAAGCTTCTTTTTCTTCTCAATCCTTTTTGCGAAGCTATCCATGCCTTTTTGAATCATCTTTGCCTTGTCCATATTCTTTGCCTCCATCTTCAGGTTATTTGTAAAGATTTCCTCCTAAATCCATCCAGTCCCTGATTATCTGGTAGTGGTCGAAGGCGAACTTCTCACTGTTGCCATCCACCTCATCAATCCCCATCAGGAAAACCCTAGTCTTTCCAGGCTCATCTTTCATTTCCCCCTCAGCAGAGCCGTAGACTGCAGTGGATATTTTTGGGCCCCTTGGATCGCGGTTTGGGGCATCGTACTTTCCCAATATGCCTTCAATCTTCAATTCAAGGCCTGTCTCTTCCTTGAACTCCCTTTTTGCACAATCCTCAACGCTTTCCCCCTTTTCCATCCTTCCGCCAGGCAGTGCATATCCTGTTGGGAAGCTTAGCCTCTCAATCATCACGAGCTTGCTTCCGTACAAAGCAATGATGTCCGCACAGTATTCTGTTTTCATTTTGTTCCTCCTGTTTACGTACTTTTTACGCAAACAAAGGTAGTAAAGCATAACTACTATATAAAGTTTACGTATTTTCTACGTTAAGTTAGCGTATTTGGCACGCAACATTTATAAACTGCCAAGAAACCCATTAGAATATGGACAAGCCTTATGAGCTGGCAAGGGTGGCAGTAGACGCCGCAATACTCACCATACATAACAGGAAGCTGCATGTGCTGCTATACAAAAGGGAGAAAGAGCCGTTCAAGGGGAAGCTCGAGCTTCCGGGCGGGCTTCTATTGAATGACGAGACTGCAGAAGAAACTCTCAAGAGAAAGCTTAAGGAAACTATTGGCCCAGGCAACATATTCTTCAGCCAGTTCTGCACATTCACAAAGCCTTCAAGGGATCCAAGAGGAAGGACAATCTCAATAGGCTTTATAGCCCTGATTAACAAGGAAAGGATTAGGGACATGGAACACTGGCATGACTGCTCGGCATTAAGCGGCCTGGCCTTTGACCATAAGGAGATAATAAGCATGGCTGAATCTTACCTAAAGGAGAACATAAGCTCTATAATAATAAAGCAGTTCATGCCAAAAGAGTTTCCACTTAACAAATTGCAGGATGTATACGAGGAAATAGAAGGAAAGCAGTATGACAACCGCAATTTCAGGAAGAAAGTTCTGAATTCCGGCCTTGTTGTTGAGACAAGGAATATTGAGAAGGATGTCTCACACAGGCCTGCAAAGCTTTTTAGGTTCAAGTAAGATATGGTTACAGGTTTTATTTAAGAAGCCAGTCTTGCACCTCCTGTTTCAAAGTATCACAATGCTTTCTTTTGAAACAAAAATGGCAGCACGGGCTGCTAACTTTTATGCTTTAGGCAAAAACTTTTAAATCCTGAATCTTTTATCCTACCTATGTTTCAAAAAATGCATCCCACCAGGCTTGAACTTATGCTGTCTGCAGAACCAAAGGTTTACAAGAATACAAGGAATCCGGCAAGGATAGAAGAAGACAAGAAGTACATCGATGATTACATGACGCATAACATAATAGACAACGGGACAGAGCTTTGGGCATCTGCTGAGAAAAGGAAAGGATTGTTTGGAAAACAATATAAGGCCCATGTTTGGTCTATCACAAAGGATAAGAAGAGCACATTCCATTTTGAAGTGAATGCAAAAAAGATTTATAATCTTCTAAAGCGCTTATATGAACAACAAGATCTAAAAATCTAGCTCCAACCCGTCATAAGCCATCTCGATGCCTTCAGGAAGCTTGACAGAGTAGTAGTCCACCAAGTGCGAGAGATGCGTGAGGTATGTCTTCCTGGCGTTTATCTCTTCTATGGCTTCAAATGCCTCTTTGGCATTCATGTGGGTAGGATAGTTGAAGTCCTTGTTGCTCAGAACTCCGAACACAAGCGTGTCAAGATCCTTAAGCTTGTCCTTAGCCTTATCAGGGATGGTCTTGCAGTCAGGTATGTACGCAAGGTCATTAAAGCGGTAGCCGAAGGTATGCTGGCTGGAGGAATGCCCCACTTCAATAGGGGTTATCTCAATATCGTAGAGTCTTATCTTATCCTCAATAGGCATCAGGTTTATGTGCGGGATGCAAAGCTCGTCATCCATGTCTCCAAACATGAAGAAGAATATTTTTTTAACAATGCCTATAGTTTTCTGATTAGCGTAGCAGTCCAAAGGGTTCCTTCCAAAGGCAGTGTACATCCTTAAGTCAGGCATGCCAAGGATATGGTCCGCATGCCCATGAGTCAGAAGGATAGAATCAAGATGAAGTAATCCCTGTTTAGAAGCCTGGTGCCTGAAATCAGGAGAAACATCTACAAGAATATTGCCCCCATTCCCTTCAACAATTATAGAAGCCCGGGTTCTAACATTCCTTGGCTCCTTATGGCTGCATATATTGCAGCTGCAGCCGGCCCTCGGAACTCCGAAAGAGTCCCCTGTCCCTAAAAAGGTCAGCCTCATTCTACTTTGATGGCCTGCACAGGGCAGATTTCAGCAGCCGCCTTGTTTTTTGAGATTTCTTCCTCTGTCTTCAGCTCCAGCTTCTTGGGCTTTGCCTTGTATGTGTCTCCGGAGTCGTCCATCTCCCAGTTTTCAGGGCATTCTGCTGCGCAAGCCCCACAACCAATGCAAGCTTCCTTATCAAATTTTATTTTCATTTTTTCTTCTCCACTGCCTTGTTCAAATCCCCCATGAGCTTCTTTATGTCCATGCCATGGGCCTTTGCGCCTTGCTCTACAGTCTCCATGGAAGCTATGGCACATCCTACACAGTGCATCCCATGCTTCATGAAGACTTCTACTGTATCAGGGTGCTTTGCAACGACTTCCCCTATTGCCATTTCCTTTTTTAGTTTTGCCATAAGAAGTATTAAGAAATGAAGTATTTAAAAAGATTATGCTTAATCGCACTTGACGCCAAAAACAACATTAAACTCATCCTCGACAACATTCCCGCCAATGTCCTCAACAACAGCCCTGTAATGGTACATTCCGGAATCATGGCTTACTTTTAATGTGATGTTCTTCTTTTCAAGAGCAAACTTCTCAGGCTCCCAAGAATAAATCTCCTTGTCATTCTCATAAACTATCATTTTTACTAATCCGGAATAAGGATGCCCGCGATCACTGGCTTCTATAAGGATGTCCGCTTCTTTAAGGTTTGATGCGAAGGCAGTAGCATCAACCAGCTCATTATCAACATATAAAGAAGAGCTTTCCCACTCACTCGTTATGCCTGAAGGAGAGGTAGTCTGAACATAAAAGTCTAAAAAAGGGCTGCCATCCTTATAGTTCTTAGGATCAGCGCCAAAGTCTATTCTAAAATCAGCTACCTCAACATTATCGCCTTGGTCTATGCACCTTACTTCATAATCAATTGCAAGGCCATAAGCTCCAGGAAGTTTAATAGGCCAAAGCTGTGCTTCAGTGCCATAATAGTTAATTTCCCTTAAGCCAATAAACTTGCCATCTTCAAAACATTCCATCCTTTTTATCCCCTTATTTTCTGACTTATCATTTAAAGCAAAACCATCTGAACAAAAGATGTCAACTTCAGCCTGGCCTGATTCAGCTACAAAATTAATTGTATCATTTGTTTCCTGATTATACATAATGCTTTCAAGCTTTCCATCCACCTCAACCCAAACATCCGGGGAGTTATCAAAATAAGACTCAACATTATACCTAATGCTAAAATCCTGGCCAAGCTTGCTTCCTGACTTGTCAACAGCCTTGACTTCATAGTTAACTAAAGGATACATGTTATCATAATGCTGTGCTACAAGGCTGAAAATAGCTTCTTCTCCATATTTTGTATCAAAATCCTTTGAGGCATAGAGCTCCCCGTTTTCATAAAGGATTACTTTTTTAATCCCGCTTTCCTGCAAAATATCCCTGTCCCAGGCTATTATGTCAATCTTTGCCTGGTTTGACTTTGTACCGTATTCATCTCCCTCCTGCACAGGAAATTCCTGGTCTATAAAAACCTCAAGCATTGGAGGATAGTAATATTCGCATATCCCAAGCCCATAAGGCTTATTACCCTCTGCCAGTGCACTGCCTGAAAGGAACAATGGCACAAGCATTGACAGTATCCTTTTCGTAAGGCTCATTGTTAACACAGAACACTTACACTTGCTATATAAAGCTTTTGGCAGAATTAAAGATTTGTAGAGTCCTGAAATTTTTTCCAGGGCTAAAGGGCCTGTGAATCCATCAAGATGTTTTTAAGAAGCCTGCAATGCTTCCCTTGTTACAAAAGAAAGTTTTTCAATCTTTACTAACAGAAGATGCAATGCTGGCTTCCAAAGGAATAGAATAGGGAAAAAGGGACTCTACCGCTAAAGGTTCCTTATCAGGCATTTCCTGACCTTGGAAGAAGCAGCGTCCCTCATCTCAAACAGTTCCTCAGGAGAATAGGGCTTGATACCCTTGAACGTCTCGTCCTTAATTTTAGTGCCAGCAACAAACTGCTGTATGCAATAGGAATCAGCGCCCTCTATCCTCTCAGCTATCTCCCGAATGCCTTCAATATCAAGCATTCCAGGAACCACAGTGCTCCTAAACTCATATCCTATTCCAGAACCCATTATTATCTTAATGCTCCTAAAGATAGATTCCAAAACATCCCCCGTTACCCCAATCTTTGCATAGCCTTTAGCAGAGGCCTTGATGTCCATCGCAATATAATCCACAAGCTTCTTTGCAATAAGGTCCTCAATTACTTCCGGATTAGTGCCATTAGTATCCAGCTTAACTTTCAAGCCCAAAGCCTTTACCTTCATGAGGAATTCTTCAAGATCCATCTGCAAGGTAGGCTCCCCTCCAGTGATGCACACGCCATCCAGCATCTTCCTGTGCTTTTCAAAGAAATAAAACAATTCCTTCTCTGCAATCATGCCATTCCCGCCTTTAGGAATAAGCTCAGGGTTATGGCAATATGGGCATGAAAGGTTGCATCCTTGCGTAAAGATTGTAGAAACCACATGGCCAGGGTAATCAACCAACGAGTTCCTTGCAAATCCAGCTATTTTCATTTTTGCACATTGGGGACAGCAAAAAGCTTTCTCTCCCCGAATTCCTCCCTCTTGCCCTTGTTCCAGTTCTGGATGGGGCGATAATATCCGACTATCCTGCTGTAGACTTCACAAGCTTTGCCGCAGTGGCACTTGTGCTGCTCTCCAGACAAATAGCCGTGGTCCTGGCACACGCTGAATGTTGGCGTTATTGAAAAGTAAGGCATCTTATAATTGTGGGCAATCTTCTTCACAAGAGCCTTGCATGACTCTGGCTCGGCAATCCTTTCTCCCAAGTAGGCGTGGAAGACCGTATTGTGAATAAATACCAATGAATTTTTTCCAGCTAAATAGTTATGATTCTTTTTTGTCATTAAATCATAGAATTTATTGTCTTTAACGTCAACTTTAGATACTCCCTTTACCCTGACTACAGGAAAATGGCGCCTCTTCCTATTAGACAGTTCTTTTTTTATGTATGAACGATTTACAATATTATCAAGCTTATTACGCATCTTTGTAAGATTGGATGAAGGTATTCTTAATCTATATATGTTAACTTCATTTTTCCTTTTAGTTAATTTTAGGCTCTTTGATATCATTATTCCAGCCCTCGTGCATATTTCTAGAATATCATCTGCCAATTGAGAAGAAACAGTATAATATTCAAAATCACTTTGTCTTCTATCAATATGACCATCACTGTCCATTAAACCAGATAATAATGAATATACATTGTTTTTATTAAGATTATTTTTTATTTCTAGAGGGATAGAAATATTGTAAGCTTTCTTTCCAGGTTTAAGCCCATATTTAAAAAAGAATTCTGAAATCTCCTTTTTTGATGTACATACTTCCATTAACACTTTGCTTCTTTTATCATTCTTAATAACTTTTACTTTACATCCAAAATATTTGTTAAGAATTTTAGCTACTTTTTCTAAAACAGCCTTATGCTCACTAAAAAATCTAACTCTATACTTTTTTAAATTATTGCCTCCCCTATTATCAATATACTTTGAGATAGCTCCATCACCAATAAAAAAACCTATCAACCACATTAAGTCTTCATTTAGTTCAGTTATTTTCTCTGGATATAAGTTATCTGAATTTTGCAGGATATAATCTCCTTTTTTCAATTCATCCGCTCTTTTTTCTACTACCTGATATTTAGATAAAGAGGAATATTTCTTTCTACATTCTTGATTATATTTCAGATGAACTGCAAAACCCTTTACCCCAGACACTTTCTTTTTACAAATAGGGCAAGAAGAGTTTATTTTAATTCTTTTAAAGACAAAAAATGGATGCCAATCTGAAGTCGTAATGTCTAAATTTCTTTCAGCTTTTATTCTGATCTTATTATGCTTTTTAACATCAATTTTTACAGCTTTTAAAATCTCATCCCATTCACTTTTTCCTAATTTTACATTATAACTCAAAGCCTTAATAGGTCTTAATCCTTTGAAATTTTTAACAATTTCTTCTATTGGAAACATGCCCTTATTAGTTAATACCTTATTGCCTTTTTCTATGCATCCACCGGTATACAAACATTGCAACTCATCTTGCAGGTCTAAAGCTTCAAACAAGTCTTCGGTAAAGTCCACTGGCAACTGAGTTGAGTTCGTGTAATAAGGATGCTCCTTGCCGGCAGTTATTATGTTAGAAAATCTTTCTCTGTCTATTTTTGCAAGTCTGAAGGACGTGCCCTCAGCTGGAGTACTTTCAAGGTTGTAGTTGTTGCCTGTGTCCTCCTGGAATTCCTGAAGCAGAGACCTCATGTATTTCAAAGTTTTAACTGCAAAGTCCCTTCCTTCTTTTGTTGCAATGGTCTTGCCCATGAAATTCAGGCAGCATTCATTCATTCCATTAAGCCCTATTGTAGAGAAGTGGTTCTGCCAGTACTTCTTGTGAACAGCCTTTACATCCTGGAGATAATATTTAGAGTAAGGGTAAAGGTTTCCCTCTGTAAATGTTTCCAAAACCTTCCTCTTTGTCTCAAGGCTTGATTTTGCAATGCCCATGTAATATCCAAGCCTTTCAAAGAAATCGTCATCGCCTTCTGAAAGATAGCCCATCCTTGCCATGTTAAGCGTTACTACGCCTATGCTTCCAGTTTTCGGCGCCGAGCCGAACAAGCCACCCCCCCTTTTTCTTAACTCCTTGTTATCTAGGCGCAATCGACAACACATGCTTCTCGCATCCTCGGGGTTCATGTCAGAATTGATGAAGTTCGAGAAATAAGGTATCCCATACTTCGCAGTCATTTGCCATAATGTCTCATGAGCCGGATTGTCCCAGTCAAAATCTTTTGTGAGGTTATAAGTAGGGATGGGAAAGGAGAATATCCTGCCTTTTGCATCTCCTTTCATCATTATCTCAGCAAAGGCCCTGTTGAAAAGCTCCATCTCTTTGCCATATTCCCCGTAGCATTCACCGGCAGGCTTCCCGCCAATCAGGGAAGGACTGTTTTTCATGTTGTTTGGAACTTCCAGATCCATAGTAACGTTTATAAAAGGACTTTGAAAGCCGACCCTTGTTGGAACATTCGAATTGAAGATGAATTCCTGCATTGCCTGCTTCACTCCCTTATAGTTAAGCTTATCATATCTTATGAAAGGGGCAAGCAAAGTGTCAAAGTTTGAGAAGGCCTGGGCGCCTGCACTATTCCCGCACCAGCATGCTTTCCCATTTCTTCTGACATACAGCGTATGATTAGGCACTTCAACACAGTATACTTTGCCTCCATTATTCACTTTTTTAACAGACCTCTGGTTTAGTTTGAAGTATTTCGTTCTTGATACAGCAACAACATACCACGAACCTAGTTTGCTACTCTTCTGTCTTATATTCGCGTTCATCCCCAGCTTTAGAATGATTTCCTGCACATCATCCGCAAGCCTTTTACTCTTTGTATAGTACTCATAATTGCCATTTTTGCTTATATGCCCGTCACCAAACATCATCCAGCTAAAGAGAATTTCCAATTGCCGTTTTGATGACTCTTTTATTTCTTTAGGCAAAAACTTATCTCCGCTCTTTCCAAATTGTGAAAGGTAAGTATATAGCTGTTTGCCGTATATGACAAAATCCGTTTTATTTTTTATAGTTTTTTTATTCCAGTGAAAAGGAAGCTGGTTGAGCATATTTTCTATCTTTCCATGATTCTCTTTGTTATCCTGGCTAATCCTTATATAATACTCATAATAGTGCTTTCTGTCCTTAGGTTTTTTTAATATTTTAGAAGAGCTTCCTTCTGCAATCCATAATCCAAAAAAAGCCAGCCAGTCATTCATAGGTATTTTTACATCCTTCTTTTTTTCTATTTTCCAGGTCTCACCATAATTACGATAACTCCTTATTGATATTGAGGGCAATGAAAAGAGCTTTTTCTCCTTTCCCATCCATACTCCACCTTTGGGGATAAGATGTGTGTTCGTATTAAACTTGTTGGCTTTTACTAATGTCAAATTATAGTCGTTTCTTTTCTTATCAGGCCTGTATTTATCAACCAGCACATTATGGTTCTCTGTGACCAAAAGATCTATTTTACTATTACAGAAAGATACCATCTGCCTGTTTTCAAACTCAAAAAATCTTAATGGTTTTTGCAATTCAATCTCTTTCGTCTTTTGATTTAAAGTAAATAACTTGTCTTTTTTTAAGTCTAAATTCTTAAAAAGTTTCCAACCATTATTTGTTAATACTTCAGTGTCATCAGAATAGCATTCACCTTGAAGCGTGTACAGGAAGTTGACTGCCTGCCCCAATGCTGCCCTGAAATGCTTTGCAGGAGCTGACTCTATCTTGTTCGGCACTCCCCTAAAGCCTTTGAGCAGCACATCCTGCAGGTCCCAGCCAACGCAGTAGGGCCCTAATGTGCTTAGGTCATGTATGTGCAAGTCACCGTCCTGGTGCGCAATCCTTACCTCCTTGGGATATATTTTCTTCAGCCAGTATTTGGCTATCACCCTTGAAGTTATGTGGTTGTTGAGACCTTGCAATGAATAGGACATGTTGGCATTTTCCTTGACCCTCCAGTCCTCCTCCCTGACATAATCCTCTACTATTTCTATTGAGTCAAAAAGAGTCTTTACTTCCCTTAATTTGGAATGCTGGTCCCTGTAAAGTATGTAAGCCTTGGATGTCCTTGCATGGCCGTTCTCTATCAGCACTTTTTCAACGGTATCCTGAACATCTTCCACAGTGGGGATTTTTTCGCTAAACTTAGAATTGATCATCTCCACAATCTCCTTGCAGAGCGTCCTTGCCAGCTCCCTGTCTTTTCCTCCAACAGCCACAGCAGCCCGGAAGATAGCTTCTGTTATCTTTGCCGACTCAAATGGGACAATCCTCCCATCCCTTTTTCTTATTGCCTTGACTGCCATTTTAATCACCTTTTTTTTATTAGCTTCGAAAGCTCCTCACTGAAGTCCTCAACGTCTGCAAAGTCCTTGTATACAGAGGCAAAGCGTATGTAGGCTACCTTGTCCAGCCTCTTGAGGTGCTTCATAACGAGGTTTCCAAGGGCCTTGCTTGGTATTTCTGAGCTTTCCTGCCTGAAGAGTTCAGCCTCAATCCTGTCCATTGCCTCGCTTATCTTCTCTTCCGGGACAGGCCTCTTGTGGCATGCCTTAAGGAAGCCTTTCTTTAGCTTTTCCCTGCTGAACTGCTCCTTCTTTCCGTCTTTCTTTACGACAATTATATTTGAGGTCTCTATCCTTTCGTAGCTGGTGAACCTCTTGCTGCATTTGAGGCATTCTCTTCTCCTCCTTGTTACAGATTCTTCTGAGATTTCCCTCTTGTCAATCACTTTTGTATCGCTGTTGAGACAATAAGGGCACCGGATCTTGAACACCTCAATTTTAGCATATGTTGTGGTAGGGTTAAAGACTATAACACAATATATTGATATGTATATAGTATAGTTCATCCTATATAAACATTGTTGTTGTGGAACATTGCATACTGTTGTTGCTGTTTTGCAATTGTGGTTTTGAAGAATAGGTTAGAAGCCCGTGATGCGGCTTTTGTTTTGTGTGGGAAGGTATCAAAAGGCTTATATATTGTTTTGGATTCACAGGATTGGAGCCGCGGTGGCACAACCTGGTAATGCGCAAGCCTGGAAAGCTTGTTTCCTTCGGGATATCCCAGTTCAAATCTGGGCCGCGGCGTTCTTGTTCCCATTTGGGTTCCGTTCTGGGGAGGTTTTGTGGTATAAATTTTACTCCTTAAAGATTTAACAGTCTCAAAGCAAATTTACAGTTTAACTCACAAATCTGTCCTTATTTATAAACCTGCAATTCCAGATACTGTTACAATAGAAGTAGATGCGGCTGCTAAAAAAACTAAAGAACATCATAAAGGATATACCAGTCATAATCCTTAAAGATATCATGGAAATTATATTTCAACCCATTAACAATATCGTGAAACTCCCTCGGATTCTGGACAATAAAGTTTATCTCCAAATCCGTCTTCTCTATAGCCTTTGTTACAAAAAGCGCATTCCTGTGCTGCCTCAGATATCTTACAAGCCCATTTATCCTTAAAAGATTCTGGTTTTTTAGCCTCAAGTAAAGCCTATACTGAAAAAAGCCAAGCGCAGACTCATTAAGCATTATCCGGAAGCCCTTTATCACACCTTTAGAAATCAAATCTCTTATTTTCTTCTGGACAGTTGCCGGGCTGAGCTTTAACTTTCTTGCAATCTCAATATTGGGAAGCCTTCCATCCTTGTTAAGCAAATCAACTAAGTTAAATTCTATCTTGTCCAAGCTGATAACATCCTTCTGAATATGGATGTTAAAGGAAGGAAAGTCTTTTGGTTCATAACAATACTTATGTCTGAAATAATAAAAGGCAGTAGAAATAGAAATGTACTTGTTGGATATATATTTCCCATACCTTAAGCTAACCTCCTCTATCAGACTTTCCAACTCAACCATGCTTCTTGTCCATACGACAAATATTATGTCCCACTCCCCACCAACCGATACTACTGTCTTTACCTGCTTCATTCTGCATATGTAATTGAGTATTTCCCTTTCCTTTTTCCAAGTGACGTTCTGGAACTTAAGGAAAATTTGATAACATCCAAACCCAATCTTAAAGGGGTCTAGAAGGGCGTATGTCCCTTTCAGCACCTTATTCTTCTCAAGTTGGTTAAGCCTGTATTTTACAAGCTGCTTAGAGTATCCTATCTTCCGAGCTATTTCCGAGAGAGGAGCCCTGGCATTGAAATCCAATTCCATCAAGATTTTCCTGTCTTTTTTATCCAATTTCATCAAATATTTTTACATAAAGCCACTATTTTTAAATCTTTCCTATATTTGTAAAAAAAATCTCCCCAATACTTTTATATATTCAGATAATATTGTCCCATTTATAAATAAAGGGGGAATCTCAATGCCAAAAAAGCCATTATTAAGTTACTTCTCTTCAAAAGAGTTGGATACAATCTTAGAAGAAGCATACAAAACACTAGAAGAAGTGGGCCTTTACCTTCCAAACAGCAAGGCCAAAAAGATTTTTAAAAGTGCTGGAGCAAAAGAGGCCCAAAAGGACAATATTTTAATTCCTAGGCAGCTGATAAAAGAAGTTCTGGACAGCCACAATTCAAAGTTCAAGCTTTACAGCCAGACAGCAAAAGACTACCTACAGCTTGAGATAGGAAACACGTTCTTTGGTCCCGGCTCTGACCTGCAGTATACAATAGATATTGAAACAAACGAACCAAGAAAAACTGAATCTAGGGATGTCGCAAGAAACATTTCAATAATAGACAGCCTTGAACAGTTTGATTTCCTTATGAGTACAGGTCTGCCGCATGAAGTGGATCCAGAAGAATTATACCCGGAAGTATTCAAGCTGATGGTCCTTAATTCTGACAAGCCCATTGTAATAACTGCAACAACTCTAGAAGATATAGAAAAGATATATGAAATAGGAAAGCAAGTTGCGGGAAGCAGTGCTTCTTTAAGAGAAAAGCCCTTTTTTGCAGCATACCTTGAACCTGTATCCCCACTAAAGATGGAAAGTAATATAGCTGACAGGATAATGTTCTGCGCAGAAAAAGGCATACCCTATCTTTTCGCTGCAGGGGCAAACATTGCAATAGAGGCTCCTGGAACGCCTGAAGATGCAATAATACAAGGTACTGCCGAATCGCTAAGCGGGATGGTGCTTGGCTACCTGATAAATCCCGACAATAAGTTCATATTTGCAGCAAACTCGGCTGACTTTGACAGCAATGCTGGAATTGTAAGCTATGGGGGACCGGGTTGGTCAAAGACAATGGCTTATTATGCCGAAATCGCCAGAAAACTTAACCTCCCAACATGGGGGTTCGGAGGGAGCACAGACTCAAACAGCATAGATGCCCAGGCCGGTGCTGAAGCAATGTTTTCCTTGATTTTTGCCCAGCTTTCAGGAGCCACATTAGTGCACGATGTCGGATACCTAAGCCACGGAGACATGGGAGACCCAAAAGCCTACTTGTTTAATGCAGAATTTATCGACAGGGCCAAATGGATGGTCAATCGCGGATTAATTATCCCGGGCGAAGCCATAGAGGTAATTAGTGACGTCAAGAGCGGAAGACTCAAATCTTTCCTAGATGCAGAGCATACTTTTAGGAATTATAAAAACAATTATCATCCCCAGAATTGGGTCGACAGGGGAAACTATGACGAAGTAGAAAAATCACTGCTTGAAAAGCTACAGGAAGAGACTTGCAAAATCCTCGAAAAGAATCCTGAAGTCTTAAAAGGTAAGATAAAAACAAAAAGGGAAGAAGAAAAAGCAAGGGAGAAGGCAGAAATCAATATCAGAACTGCTAAAAAGAAAAGGACGCTTGCTGAAATTTTTCAAGAAAGCGCAAACAATCCGCAAGAACTAAAAGCCTTTCTCGAAGAGGAGATAGAAAACGGAACTCCACCAAACAAGCTTTATTCAGACCTAGTGAATGCTCTTTCGCAGAGCATAGAAGACACTAATTTGGTTTTCCAGCTCGCATATGGCAGGCTGTTTGACAAGGTTGCAGATGTTGTAACATCAAAAATGGAAACCAAGATTGAAGGAACACCCCTTGTATTAGCCACAGTGGAAGGAGATATGCATTATGTGGGTAAGACCCTCGTAGGACAATTGGCAGGGATGTCAGGATATAAGATAATAGACAAGGGCATCGATGCAAAAACCGGGGAAACAATACTATCCGCATTGGACAATGAAGCTTCATTAATTGGCCTTTCTGCCCTATTGACTACAACAAGGGACAACATGAAGAAGACCATAAAAGCCCTTAAAGCAACTGGCCTGAAGGACCAGGTTGGAGTAATAGTGGGAGGGGCTGTGATTGACAAGAACTATGCTAACAGCATAGGAGCTGACGCTTATGAGAAGAGCGCAAGCAATGCCGGAAAGGCCTTGGATGACATAAGCGAATGGTTCGAAGGCAACTACGAAAGAAAGAACAGCGAAGAATTCATGATAATAGGAGAATCAATAAACTCAATAAGCAATAAGATAAAAAGGGCTCTTGAAACTAAAGACGAGAAGGCTATAATTGAAATGGTCAAGAAACAAGTCCAAGGCGGAGCAAAATACATAGACATAGCAGTATCACATCTTGGAGAATTAGACAGGCAAAAAAAAGCAATCCAGTGGGCTGTGAGAACTATCCAAAAAGAGTTTGATACTCCATTATGCCTTGACAGCGATGACTATAGGGTAATTGAAGCTGGATTCCAGGCATACAGGAAGTCAAAGGGAATCCCCATTATAAATTCCGCTACCTTGGAGAAGAAAAGATTAGAAAATATGGTAAGGCTAGCATCCGAATATAACAGCAGCATAGTATTTCAGGCTGCAGAAGGCCCAACTCTTGAAGTAAAGCTTGATATGGTTAACAATTTTATCCAGCACGCATCAGACAAAGGAATTCCCATCAGCAACATTTTTGTTGATCCAGGGCTTGAAACCACAGCCAACAACCCTACAAGCGCAAAGATAGCCCTCCAAACAATCTCCGCACTCAAGGATAAGTACCCTGAACTGAATTCATAGGTCATCGGTTAAGACCTCCATTTATTCATCAATCTTTCCCTGTTGACGTGCGGGTCTAGTGCTTGACTGCAATACACGTCTGCTATAAGCATGGCTGTGCGTGTTATTCCACAATACGCAAGTATTGATGTGAG
>JBDRFS010000094.1:0-5967 GCA_043818535.1 Candidatus Woesearchaeota archaeon | reverse complement strand
ATATCTTTGGGGCTGGGGATACAGAGGCTGGCAAAGAAAAATGTCCTGGTAAGAAGGCTGCCTTCTGTTGAAACTCTTGGAAGCACTACTGTTATATGCACGGATAAGACTGGAACATTGACAATGAACCAGATGACTGTTAAGAAGCTTTACGCCAACAGGGAAGTTGTTGAGGTTACTGGAGAGGGCTATTCCACCAAAGGCAAGTTTTCAACTGATATTAGTAATCTGGACATGCTCCTGAAAATTGGAGTTTTGTGCAACAATGCAAATGTAGAAGGCGGGCAGGCAAAAGGCGACCCTACAGAGGCTGCATTGGTAGTCAGTGCTGCGAAAGGCGGCCTGGTGAAGTCAAGGCTTGAGTCTAAGGAACCGAGGTTGGGGGAAATCCCATTCAGCTCTGAATCCAAGATGATGGTCACTTACCATAAAGTGCATGGGAGGACTTATGCTTATGTCAAGGGCGCCCCCGATGTAATACTTGAGAAATGCTCCAAGGTTTATATTAATGGGATGGTGAGAAGGCTCAACAGGAAAGAGAAGGAGCAGATAACTAAGGCCATAGAAGACTTTGCCTCATCTGCGTTAAGGGTTCTTGGATTTGCATTCAAGGATACTAAAGAGTTGGTTGATGGTGAGCATGACCTGGTGTTTGTTGGTTTGCAAGGGATGATTGACCCTCCAAGGCCTGAAGTGAAGGAATCAATAAAGAAATGCACCACCGCAGGAATAAAAGTAGTCATGATAACTGGAGATCATCAGATAACTGCTACTGCAATCGGGCGGGAGCTTGGCCTTCAGGGGAAGGCCCTTACAGGAAAGGACTTGGACAACATAAGGGACCTGAGTAAAATTGTGGAAGATGTTTCTATCTACGCAAGGGTAAATCCGGCGCACAAGCTTAAGATAATAGAAGCCCTGAAGAAGAAGGGCCACAATGTTGCCATGACTGGAGATGGCGTAAACGATGCTCCTGCATTAAAGGCAGCGGACATAGGCATTGCCATGGGGATTGCCGGTACAGACGTTTCAAAAGAGGCTTCTGACATGATACTTGCCGACGATAATTTTGTTTCAATAGTCCATGCTGTGGAAGAAGGGCGGGGAATCTACGATAACATCAAGAAGTTTGTTGGCTACCTGCTTTCAGCCAACATAGCTGAAGTGCTCATAATATTCCTCGCAACATTGGTTGGGTGGCCACTGCCATTGATAGCTGTACAATTGTTGTGGATCAACTTGATAACAGATGGATTGCCTGCCCTTGCGTTGGGGATTGACCCTCCTTCTAAGGGCATAATGAAGCGGCCCCCGAGGGATCCAAAAGAACATATCCTCTCCAGGAACATAGTCATAAAGATGCTCTTCCTAGGGGGCATTGCAACTGCTTTCGTGCTTGCAATATTCCACAGGGAGCTTGCCTTTGGCCTTATCAGGGCGCAGACAATGGCCTTTACTCTGCTTGTTCTGCTTGAGCTAATCATAGCTTACCTTATAAGGGCCAACTACAGTGAAAGCCTTTTTTCAAACAAGAAATTATTGCTTGCCGTGCTCTCTTCCTTCGTGCTGCAGATGGCTGTAGTCTACACTCCTCTTTCAAAGTTCTTTGAAACATCACCCCTGCTCTTTGTAGACTGGATTTACATGATATCTGTTTGCGCATTGCTTGCAGCTGCCGGCTACCTGGGGGACAAATTAATTAACCGTTTCACCCACCACTTGGATTGAAACTTTTATATACCCGTAAGGCTTCTGTTTTAGCATGGATCTGGACACTACTGTTAGAAAAATAAAAAGCCTGCAAATACAGGGCGCTTCAAACATTTCAAGAGCAGCCCTGCTGGCATTCTCTTCTTTCGCGGCTTCTAATAAGAAAAAATCTGAAAAGGATTACTTTAAGGCATTAGAGAAGGCAAAGCACAAGCTTTTCTTATCAAGAACTACGGAACCGGGAATGAGGAACTACTTGAATTACTTTGAGTATCTTCTTAAGAAAAAAGAGGGTGTCAAGGAGATGAAGGAATCTGCTCCGGTAATAGCAAAAAAGGTATTGGCAGAGTGGAAATCTGCAAAAGACCAGCTTGCCAGGATAGGCTTGAGGGTAATCCCAAAGAATGCGCTCATCTTTACCCACTGCCATTCTACTTCGGTCACAGGGATAATCAGGGCTGCAAGGGGCAAGAGGGTAACAGTCCATAACACAGAGACAAGGCCATTGTTCCAGGGAAGGCTCACTGCAATGGAGCTTGCAAAGGCAAAAATCCCTGTAAAAATGTTTGTTGACTCCGCGGCAAGGCTGGCACTGAAAAAAGCGGATGTCATGCTGATAGGGGCTGACAGCATAACTTCAACTGCCGTCTACAACAAGATAGGCTCTGAGCTGATTGCCGAAGTGGCAAACAAGTATGACATTCCGGTCTATGTCTGCTCTACGTCCTGGAAGTTCAATCCTGATACTCTTATGGGGTTTGTTGAGGAAGTGGAGCAGCGTTCTTCCAAAGAGGTGTGGGAGAAGCCTCCAAAAGGGGTGAAGATAGAGAACCCTGCTTTTGAGAAAGTCAGCCCGGAGATGGTTACTGCGATAATATCTGAGCTTGGCGTGTTGAAGCATGAGGCCTTCATAGAGGAAGCTAAGAAGAAGCACAATTGGATGCTCTCTTGATGGGTAAGAGAGGTGATACAGGGGCGTTTCGGCGCCCCGTTTTTTACAATGACATTAATATGCTTTGACCTGGATGATACTCTTATTATGAGCCACAAGGCCCATGTTGATGCGTTTAACGAGGCCTTTGTTAAGTCTGGCTTGGGGAAGGTTAAGTCTTCGAGAATAAGAGAATACTTTGGGATGGCCGGCTACCTTATAGTGAAGGGGGTTTTTCCTAAGATGAGTGATAAGGAAACAAGAAGGCTTTCTGACGAGCATACTGTACTTTTTATCGAGAAGCACATAAGGAAGGTGAAGGCTGTTAAGGGTGCTAAGAGGATGCTTTCTGTATTGAAGAAGAGAGGCTACAAGCTTGCCCTGCTTTCCAATTCCAGGAGGAAATTGATTGTTCCTGCCTTGAATGCTGCCGGGATAAGTGAGAAGGCTTTTGACATTATTGTTGGGAGGGATGAGGTGAGGATGCCCAAGCCTTGCCCTGATGAAATCCTTTTTTCCATGAGGAAGCTGAAGGAGAAGGAAGCCTATATGGTTGGCGATACGGTGTTTGACGTTAAGGCTGGGAAGCTTGCTGGCGCGAGGACTGTTGCTGTTGCTTCTGGCTATCAGGGCAGGGCAGAGCTGAGGAAAGAGAATCCTGACTATGTCCTTAATAGTGCCGCTGAGATCTTGAGGATATTGAAGTAGGAAGCACGTTTTGCTTTCTTTTGTTGCTGTTTATGGGATTGGTTAGGAAAAAGTGTAGTTAAGTTTAGTTGGATTGTACTCCATAAAAACGATAGGTTTATATATGATTATAATCATGCTAAATAGCAGGATGGAAGTACTGGAAATTATTGAAAAGCTTAACCCCTGGTGGGCAGGCAGGGATTTTGAGAGTGGGATTTGCCGGGAATCTTACATAAAAAAGGTCAAGGATTTTATTAAAACAGGAGAGATTCTTATTTTGACAGGTGTAAGGCGGTCAGGCAAAACAACATTATTGCTGCAAACAGTAAATTACTTGCTTGAAAAAGGAGTAAAGCCAAAACAGATTTTATTTGTGAATTTTGACGAAGCAGATCTTGCTACTATTAAAGATCCAATACAGACAATACTTAATGCATATTACCACGGGGTTTGCAATGATGAAGAAAAAGCATATTTTATATTTGATGAAATCCAAAATGTTGGGGGGTGGGAAAGATGGGCAAAAACAATTTATGACCATAAGTTCAATCAATTGATTCTTTCAGGCTCATCTTCTCATTTATTGGATAATAAATTAGCAACTCTAATTAGTGGAAGGTATCTTAAAATTAAGGTCTTTCCTTTGGACCTGAGGGAATACCTCAATTTCATGGGATTATCTCAATTAAAGAGCAGATTAGATTTAGCAGGCAATAAGAATAAAATTATGAGGCTGCTGAAAGAGTATTTATTAAACGGAGGCTTTCCTAGAGTTGCACTGCAAAAAGAGGAAAGGCTTAAAAGAGAGCACTTGAAGATTTATTACGAAAGCATAATCTACAAGGATATACTCTTAATGCATAACGTCAGGAACAGTAAGCTCATGAAAGAACTTATTTACTATCTCTTATCTAATTTTACAGGACTTTATTCTTATAAGGGATTAAGTGAATTGCTCAAAATAGATTTTATAACCATAAAAGAGTATTTAAATTATATAGAAGAATCAAGAATATTATTCGAATTGCCGATTTTTAGTTATTCATTAAAAGTCCAAAGCAGGAATAACAAAAAAATATACTGTATAGATAATGGCCTGAGGAATTCGGTTTCATTCAAGTTCTCTAAGGATGAAGGAAAATTAGCAGAAAATTTGGTATTTGTTGAACTTCAAAGGAAAGAGAAAGATATCTATTACTGGAAGAATAAAGGCGAAATTGATTTTGTAATAAAGAATAGGGATAATTCTCTAACAGCAATAAATGTTTCATATACTAATAACATTAATCAAAGGGAAATAGAATCTTTGCTGGAATTTAAAAGCGTGTTTGGGAAAACAAAAGAATTGATTTTGCTTACAAAAGATTTGGAAAAACAAGAGAAAGGCATTAAGTTTATTCCTTTATGGAAATGGCTGCTGAAGTAGGGCAATATTTTGGTTAGGAGCACGCCTTGCTTTCTTCTGTTGCTGTTTATGGGAATATTTCGTTTTTTCCGGAAATAAGCCCTGTTTTTTTTGGCAAGTCTTATTAAGATATTATTCTAATAATCTGCCATGCAAAATTCCATTAGCCAAAAAATGCCTTTTTCAAAAGCGATTCTTGCAAGCAATAACTTGCAGAATCTGGCTGCTAATCAACCAGAAGATATATATAGTAATGAGATATATACTTATACCAATATGGTATACAAAAAGAAATACGCTAAACTAACCCATTCCCCCACCTTAAACACCGTTTTCATGGTAGAAGACACATTAAAGAAAGCAAAAGAAGTAATCACATTAGCAGAATTAAAAAGAAGATTGCCTAAGAAAGTAATGCATCAGACTTTAATTCAGGTATTGGATTATCTTCAAGTAAGCGGAAAAATAATAATCGGCACAAAAGGCATTCTTTGGATATTTACAGAAAGGAAAGAATTAAACAGCTTGATAAAAAGAGGTACGGAGATATGAAAAAACAGGTTAGAGTTATACTCTTGGATGAAGCACAGGAAGAATATAAAAAATTAAATGAAATAGTCCGTCGACAGATAAAAGAAGGGGAAGAAAATACAGAAGAGATGCAACTATTAAAATCAATAAAGCAGAAGGTAGGGTTTCTTAAAGTAAACGCTTTCTATGGCAATAATATCCAAAAAAAGAAGATCCCAAGGTCTTATAATGTACAGAACCTTTGGAGGATTGAACTTACTAATTACTGGAGGATGTTATACACGATCAAGGGTGACCAGATAGAAATAATCTGTTTTGTTCTTGATATACTAGACCATAAGCATTACGATAAGAAGTTTGGCTATCGTAAGCGCTAAAAAATTAAAAAAAAGGATTGCTAAAGTCTCCTTTCGGGAGGAGCATTGTTGCGTCTTCACTCTCTTTCCACTTGCTGAACTTCTTCTTAATGTGGTCAATCTCTGACTTGTCCAATCCCACTCCTCTCTTGGATTTTATGCGCTTGAATATCTTGGTTTCAACAGGCTCATTGAGAAATATCTTGTGCAAAAACAGATACTCTTCAGCCGTAAAAAGCCTTGGGTTTTTTCTCATTTGGTGACACCTCCGCATTGTGCCACCTCTTTTTTTACTCTTTTTAAGAAGTAACTACTATATAAACCTTTTGCTGATTTTTTGGATA
>JBDRFS010000093.1:0-5303 GCA_043818535.1 Candidatus Woesearchaeota archaeon | reverse complement strand
CCTGTCTCGGTTTTATCAAACGAAGTACCAGTTCTTACAATTATATCAGCATGTGTTTCCCCTGGTTTCCCAATATAAATCTTACCATCTTCCCTATTTGCCACTCTCCAATTAAGTTTTTTATCTTCAGAAAAAAGAGTTGTCGTTTCTTCAGCTTTCCCCGCTTCCGCTTTCTCAACTTCCTTTGCTGGCTTAACCTCTTTAATGCCCAACAACATCTGCTTGATTCTTTTTTCAGAAGTTGCAATTAAATCTTCAGCAGCTTTTAACTGGACAGATTCAGGATTTTTTGCTTTATAATCATCTAAGGTTTCTTCAAGTTCCATTCTGACTTGCCTAATAGCGGCAGTTTTATTCATACCCGTAAAAGTTTCAGACTTCCAACCCTTACTTACATCCTCGACAATGCCAATAATGTCTTTAGTGAATAAATCAAAATCTTTTGTTTTTTCTTTTGCTTTAGCTCTGGTTGCACTTTCTTCTATTGCGGATTTTAATTCTATAACTTCCGCTGCCGGCTTGGTTAGTTCTGGATAATCTGGATGACTATCTATCTTGCCTTCTTCAATCGCTTGTCTAATTATAAATGGATGATTTCCGAGAGACGGGATAACTTTTCCTGTTTCTTTATCTAATTGATAATCTACAAAACCAAAAGCTGCTCCTGGCTCATCTCCTGTTTCTTTTGCATATAGTTTTTCAACTTGTTTAATCTGTTCTTCAGTTAAATCGTCTTTGGTTACATCCTCATACCTTTCATCAAATTCCTTTCTACTCATTTGGTATGGTTCTTTCTCAACTTCCTTTGCGGGCTTTGCTAACTGTCTCCATTTTCCATTTTCAAATATTTCTATATCTTGAGGTGCTATTGTGTCACCAAAATACCAAGTCTCTTTTCCTCTTTGACCCATTTGCTGTTCTTTAACATTACCCTTTAATGCGCTTTTCTTCACTCGCAACATTGCAGAGCTTAATTCTCCACTTGGCATACTTCCGCCAAAACCTTCAGTTGCTTTTTCCGATTCCGCAAAATAGATTCTTTTTAATTCATCTGAAACATCAGCTACGCCGTGAGGGTATTCTTCAGAATATTCCTTAGAGAGTCCTTCTTTAATAATTGATTCAATATTCCTTTGAGACGAATTGTGATAGACATACTTATCATCTTCAGCAACTTCAAGTTTTACAGGTTCTTTCACCGCTTCAACTTCACCCTCAACCGGCGCAACCTTTTCAGTGCTTATTGGCTCTTTTTTGGCTTCTGTTTCTGTTTTAGGGGCAATCTCTTGTGCGGTTAATTCTTCTCTGAGACCTTCAGCACCTATAACCGACTGTCTGATTTGTTCAAATCTATCTAATTGCTCACCCCACCATGCGGCATATTCCTCAGCACTTAGATTACTTTCAGCCTCAGAAGCAATCTCATTAATAGCTGCTATATTTTTATCGCCACCTCTAAGTAACTGACCTATCTGTCTTGACCAATCCCTTTTCATCTCTGCTGTTCTATCTGCAAATGTAGTGTCTTTGGGCATCCTTGACTGCTGGATATACTTATTTATATAATCTTTCTGGTTAGCAGCGTTTAAAGGGTCAATATTAAACACCCTTCTGTTCTCAGTTAAATCTAAGTCTGGTTGTGTTACAGCCTCTTCCGGTATGACATCGGGTACTATTTCGTTTAATGCAGGCCGGAGTTCCGGATATTGTTCTTTGAATTGATTTATATGCTCATCAGTAAAGATGTTATCTGCATATGCTTCTTGGATTGTTTCTATTACTTGGTCTGGTGTTAGAACCTGACCATTGATTCCTTCTGGGGATAATCCTTGGTTTATTGCTTGGGATAGGATGTCTGCTTCAGAAGACGTAGGAACTTCTACGCCTTTATTCGCAGACGCAGATGCCCTATCTATTCCTTCAGCGCCAATGGCCATACCACCAGCCTGCAATGCCCCTACAACAAGACCTTGGCCAGCCGCTTCTTCTACGCCTTCACTCCATGGTCTCCCTGTAGCTAAATTAGTAAATATTTGTTCTTGCAAAGATTGAGGAAGCTCTTCAAGAGCGCCTTCCTTAAACATGATTTTTGCAATTTCTTTCCCTGCCTCAATGGTCGTTTTCCCTTTAATCCTACCAGATAGTCCAGCCATAGCTGCTTTAACTTCTACATCAGGAAGCAACATCCCCGACAAGAAAGCAATAGCTCCAGTCCCAACCCCTCCAGCAATAGCAGGTATTACTGTTTTTGACCAAGGGCGACCAACCTGCCTTCCTTGCTCCTGAATACTTCCAGTTGCCTGAAGCCCCTCTGTTGCAGCACCTACTGCAAGGATTTTTGATTGTACAGACTTACGGGCAAAGAATTTTGCAGCCTCTACTGTCCCTGCCTTTATGTTTTGAGCCGCAAGCATTTTCAACGCCATTGTTCTGGCCGCTCCTGCCATAGCAAGAGACCCAGGGGCAGATTGAAAAGCAGCGCCAAAGGCAGCGGATGGGTTTTTACCATAAGCGATTACTGTGTCAAGGAAGCCTTTTGCATCCGCTACTTTCCTTTCAGCTTCTTGTCGTTCTGGGCTGTATCCTGATGATAGAAATTCTTGTGTCTTAGGAACATCGTATCCTATAGCTGAAAGTCCCCTTCCTACAAGATTCCCTGTTGGTATATTCGCCAAGCCTACTAAACTTCCGCCAAGATCAACTGCACCCTTCGCAACATCAATGGCGGTGTCACCGATTGCTCTACGGACAAAACCAGATGACTCCACTTCCGGCTGCAAGCTTTGCTCAAACTCTCCTGCTTGTTTATGATAGGTATCCCATACAGATTGTTGGGTCTCTGACGGAAGCCCTCCCCATTCTTTATCAGACGCAATATCTCTTTGAAAGGCAGCTCCTAAGACTTTTGTTTTTGTCTCGTTATCAAGGCCAGCCCATTCAGGGTCATCTATGAAGTTAAAGTTCACTTGTCACCTAAAAGTGTTCCGTCTAAGATTGCATCAGCTATTTGTTTGTCAGTCATACTTTTCCCATAAACCGCTTTTAATTTCATGGATAGAAAATTTCTTTCGCTTAGACCCTTTAATCCTTTTCCGCCTATCTTTCTAACTCTAAGCGCAGTAGTTATTTCAACTTCTCCCTTTCTTGGAAGTCTTGCTTCTTGAGTCACTTGAGTCCTTCCTGTAATATTTTCAGACACAAATTCGCCTACTCTACCTAATGGGTCTGAAGTTTCCCAAGGATAAGGGATATCTGATTTATATATTCCCTGTTGGCTAACTTCTCTGGGAGGTATCATGCCTTCGAGGTCTTTCATAGTTTTGGCTAACTTTACTGGCTTTGCAAGTGCTTTCCTGCTTACCTTCTCTGTAACCTGAGTTGTTTTTGGACTCGACGGTGCCGAATCTGGCGCAGCCTTCGTCCCTTTAGTCCCCCCAGCTCCCGCGGCTTTTATAAGACTCTGAAGGTCTGATTCCTTTTCAGTTGACTTACCAGAGACAGCACTGTCGTACTCTGATAAGAAAGCATCCTCCTTTTTCTTGTATTCGGCAAGTGCTTGTTTGTACTCGGCCTGTTCTTTTTTGATAGTACTATCGAACTTCCAACCCCCGCTTTCAGGCTCAACCGGCGGTGGATTGTTTTCTTTCCATTTGTTTAGAGCCTCAAAACGGTCTTTGCCTAATTGGGCTTGCTGATAATCAGATATTCCTCCTTCCTTTCTCCCAGAATAAGCATCATACGCTTTCAGGTCATTAGCAACACGCTGCTTTCTTTGGTCTATATCAGACTTTAGCTTTTCTGCCAAGTATTTACTATATTGGTTTTGCGCATTAGCCCAATATGCCTTGTCAGATGCATTGTTTTTAAAGCTTCCTCCGAAAACATGCTTAAACAATCCATCCCTTGCATCCTCCATTTGGCTCTTAACTTTGGCATCCAAACCACGTTCATCTTCCCATGGATTCCCGTATTTATTGCGTATCGAATCTTCAAACTTCTGCCGTTCAGCAAAGCCAGGTGGTAATGCATTCTGTGCTTGTTCCATCGATGCTTGTTCCATGCCACCAGCATTCTGTGCTTGTTCTTCTATTGGTTCAAGTATCCTGCGCAACAAGCCGCCCACTTTTTGTGCTGTCCCTGTTTGTCTATACCCTTCAGGTATCGGGTCGTTTTCTCCTACTATTCTACTTCTTAATAATGGCATCTTTACACCCCCCACTTTGCTGCATAGGCTGGATCTTGCTGTGGTCTTCTGCCTTCTATTGGAGTTTGTACTTGTGTTCCTTTTTTAAAATAATTTTCTAAATCAGCAGTGAATTGGTCTCTTACTCTCTGTACGTTAGTTTGGTATTCAGACTGTGATTTACCAATTTGTGCTGCATATTCTGGCATGTATTGATTTAGTGCTTCACGTGACGCACCACTTCTTATGTCTGTTATTCCAGTTCCATACCCAGATAATGCACTTTTCATTCCCATAGCTTTCACGTTTGGATTAGTTGAATATCTCGATTCAAGTAAAGCACGACTAAGCCCTTCTCTTAATTTTCCCATACCTGGTCCCATGCCAAGCTCAGTAAGTTCGCCTATTCTACCCCTATTCATTTCAGGGAGATTATATGCAGGTAAACCACCCATTACAGGCATAGTATTCCCTTCTCCAGGTTGCCATGTCGATTTAGTCCCGTAAGGGAGACTACTCGACTGTCTTCCTGAATAAGAAGGGCTTGACCCATAAGCAGATGTTCTTGTGGTTGTTGGATAATTGGACATGGTTGTACTTGGTTGTCTTGTCTGCCCGCCTTGTGGTGTTTCACCACGTGGCTGTATCATACTGAAATCAGACAATGGTGCTGATGAAAACAGTTTTTGATCATAAGCAATATATTGATTTGGCCCTATTTGTTTGCCAAGCGCTTCTTTAGGCAAATTTCGTGCATCATAGCCCATGTACTTCGCCGCAGGGTATTCTTCTTCATTATATAAAGCCATAATTATCTCCTTATTTCTTCAAGCCATTCTTTTATAGACTTTGTACTGTATTCTTCATGCCAGCATTTAGGGCACATCCAAACAGACTTTGAGTCATCCTCAGTCTGGTCACCAGGGGATGTGTTTACGGGTGATACGTTCATCGGAGTCGCACACGCAGGACATTTAAGCGCTCTCAACGTCCATTTATCCCTTTGTTTCTGCAAGTTCGCTGTCGCTACTTTTTCCGCCTCAACCATTTCCAGTTTTTTTCCCTGGACGTAACTCACAAATTTCTCGATAGTAACATCGTTTTTATTGAGATGTTGTAT
>JBDRFS010000092.1:0-2511 GCA_043818535.1 Candidatus Woesearchaeota archaeon | reverse complement strand
ATTAAGCACAAGATTAAGGTAGGCATTCTTCTTCTTTAGCTTAATATGCTTCCACCTGTCCCAATAATTCAGGTTGAAGGCAGAATCTTCCTTATTCTTTATTATCCCGTCTTTTATTGCCTGTTCATACAATGGCGTCCCGAAAAAGAACACCAGGTTGTTCACAGACAGAAAAATCGGCTTTGGGATTTCAATGCAGATGCTTATGCTGTCTAAAACATCTTCTCTCTCCTCATAAGGATTTGTGGTTATCATGTCATACATCACAGCCAGCTTCCCCTTAAACTGATTTAGTATCTTTGCTGCCTTCACAACCTGTTCTCTCTTTATGTATCTCTTGTAGACCTCAAGGTTAACCCTGTCGCTTCCTGACTGTATCCCGATAATTATGTCCGTGAGCCCAGCATCTATCAAGTGCTTAATCTTTTCCTCATGGACTGTTGGAGGATCTGCAAGGCACTTGAACCTTATGCCAATCTCTTGCTTGTACCTCTCAGAAAAGTCCTTAATCTCCTCAAGCGGGCGTGCCAATAGTGTCTCATCCCTTATGTCAAATACGCCGACAGAATTGAATATCTGCTTTAGCCTTTTGAGCTCATTTATTACATAATCAACAGAGTATCTCCTTAGCAGCTTGCCATGGCTGCAGTAAAGCTGCCTGTAGAGGTGATTCGAGCAATAGCTGCATGAGTTCGGGCATCCCCTAGTTGTCATAAAAAAAACCATTCCGTTCAAATGCCTCTCTTCAAAAGGCACAACCTTTCCCTTCTCTAAGATATAATGGTCCTCCAAATCATAATCCGGAGCAGAATAAACATCAAGGCAATCTGGCATGTCCCTAATGTCGTTCTTTAAAATCTCCCCATCCTTCTTCCTTACCCACAAGTTAGCTATTTTTGAAATATTCACTCCTTTTTCTGTCTTCTCAACCAGTTCGAGCATGGCTTCTTCGCCTTCTCCCCTGCAAACAATGCCAACATGCTTTATGCACATGTCAGGTGAAATAGTGGCATGCGGCCCGCCCCACACAATCGGCTTGTCAAGCTCCTTGAGACAGGCTATAAGCTGCTCAGCCCTTACTGATGTAGAGGCATAAGCAGAGATGCCAATCAATCCGGCATCTTTACAAATTTCTTTTATGCTTCTTAGGACATTATCGCCATACCTTAAGGAGTAGTCCTCAGGCATAGGGAGGAAGAGTATTTTTACTATGTGACCCTCCCTTTTCAGGCAGGAGGATATTGTCCTTAGTCCCTGGTCTGAAGGGTAGGTGGATGTTGAGATGAGCAATACTTTCATGAGACTATTGTGAGAAAAGACTGTTTAAATAGGTTATGGAATAATTAGTATCTACGCAGGTAGCATCAATTAAGCTTATTCTCTTAAGAAGCAGCTCAAAACGCAATCCGTTTGTATTTGGGGGTTCATGGGGCAACTTCAATATAAAACCCTCAAATTTCCTCATTTAACATCCACAATACACATAATTTTCTAATTGCGGAGATACTGATAATGGTTACGGATATAAGTAATGGGACGAATTAAGCGTAAAAAATTCTTTGCTAAGAATCCCCCAATTACTTCCCCCATTCCGTCTAACGTTTAGAAGTATGCAGTATTTGTTACATTGCCCCTTAGATTCTTCCAACAAGTCTCTATTGGATTGAGTTTTTGGGGAGAGGAACTTAATTCACGCTCTTTCTGTTTTGCTGATTTCATATGCACTCCCCCATTAATAGAAATTTATTAGTTCTAAATCTTGTCCTATTACTTTAATCTCTTAGCATTAATACGTAAACTATATAAACGCTTTTTGCAACAGCCTGATTAATGGAATTGCTTAGGATATCTGTAATAATGCCTGTTGCTTTGCATGAAGATTGTAAGAAGTCTATTGAAGCATTGAAGAAGGTTGATTATCCTGCTGAAAAGATTGAACTTATAACTGTTAAGGGCAATAGGCCTTGCACGCAAAGAAATAAGGCGGCTTCCATGGCAAAAGGTGAGATATTATATTTTTTGGATAATGACTCAATTGTTGACACTAAAATTTTTAAGAAAGCTGTTGCTTATTATTCAGACAAGAATGTTGCTGGTGTTGGCGGTACCGCAATAACTCATGATACTAATACTTTCCTTCAGAAGTCTTTTGGGCTTATGCTTGGATCCTTTTTTGCAGCACAAGCAATGGCTTCAAGATACAGGAGAGTTGGCAAAGCAAGAAAAGCAACAGAAAAAGAGCTGATATTATGCAACTTTAGTATGAGAAGACAAGTGTTTGAGAATGTGAAGGGCTTTAACGAGTCTCTTTACCCTAATGAAGAGAATGAGCTTATGAACAGGGTAATTTCAAAAGGATATTCTTTAATTTATGATCCTAATATCAATATTTGCAGAAGCCAGAGGGATACTGTTAAGAAATTTGCAAGACAAATATTTAACTGCGGTTGGGGGAGGACAAGACAGTTCTTAATCCAACCGTCATTTTTCCAGCCTCTTTTTATTCTTCCT
>JBDRFS010000091.1:0-13845 GCA_043818535.1 Candidatus Woesearchaeota archaeon | reverse complement strand
CTGCTTCCTGTCAATGATAAGGGGAAATGCTCTGTCTATGTTGAGTATGACTTCAACAAGAGAATAATGGACCCAATGAAAGACACTGCAATCAACATCTACTCTGTAGGGCCTAAGGCAGAATCCACAATCAGGCCTGCCATTAAGACTGCAATAGAGAATATAGCAAATGAGGAGGACAACAAGGATCTGGATTTCAGGCACCTATTTGATATTATTATGAGTTATACAGATAAAAATTGTGCGGGCGAGATTTTTGTAACTGGATTGATTGAAGCTGTAGCCTTTGCAGCTATCGGAGCAGCTGGAGGCTTTGGCATAGGCTCCCTGTTTGGAGCAGGCGAGGAAGGCGCTACCATAGGAGCTGCTGCAGGACTAGTTGCTCCCACATACGTATTCATCAGGCCAGCTTACAGGAAATACAAGAAAGAAGCAAACAAAATATTAGCAAAGAAGCTTCTCAATTATGACATAGATAAGGTCAACTGGATAGAGAGCAAAGATTTAGAGGATATATGCGACTTTGCAGAAGAGAAGACAAAGAAGCTTGAAGAAAAGCCATTCATGCACAGGGCAGTGGAGAGGGCAGTCACAGACAACCCTTATTTGTTCAAGGAATGCCATGGCAGGTGGCATCATGCTTACAGCTCAAAAAAGGACATATGTTCCAATTTCAAAGAGGAAAAAGATGAAGAGCCTACAGAAGTCATTGTAGACCTGTCAAAGCGAGGATAATATGGAAGAAACAATCACAAAGGAAAGGAAGAAAGCATTCCAGCTGAAGAGGCTCCTCAACCAAGGAAAAGAAGAGCTTGGAGACTTAAGAAAATGGAAAAACCTAGATCCAGGACAGATGATCTTCCTAAAAATGCTTAACTCAGAAGTAACACCACAATCATTGGACAGGATAAACTCATTAGACAAAAATGAGAAAGAAGAAGGCATGTACTCCATCCTTGTCGCCAATTACTTCGCCTTAAAGGCAAAGGCAAAAGGCAGGGAAGACATCGCAGAGAAGATCCACAGCATAATAGCAAAGAAAGAAGTAAAGCCGGAGGACATAGGTCTTTATGCCATAAACATGCTCCAAGGAAGCCTTAATTATGGACAGCTGGAAAACAGCCTGCTCAGGTGCTACATGGCAGAGAGAGAGCAGAAGGTAAAGGAAATGGAGCCTGATGAAAAATATCCGAAAGATATCAATTTAGAGGAGTCTATACAAAAAAGAGTCTACTTCAAGGACAACAGGCAACTTGGGGAAATACACAACCTGCTTTTAGACCCTGCAACCATGCATGCCGAATGGCTTATCTGGGGATGGAAGTATCTCCTTCCAAGGAGCTATGCGCTGCCACTGAATGGCATAGAAAAGCCCCATAGCATAGACTCATATGTGGTAAAGGCTTCACCTAAGAAACCTTCATTTCCCATCAAACTTCACAGGATACTAAAACTATTTGGAAAAGAGCATATGCCAGTCAAATGCGAGCTTGAAGAGACAACAGGCACCATAAAGACACTTGTTTACAAGTATGACTATTGGCCGCTAGAATCTTACTACCTGTCCACCAGCCCAAGGAACATAGATTTCAAGAAGTGGAATATCATAGATTTAGACGAGATTAAAATCGAAAAGATCAAAAAATGACTGAAGAAACCAAAACAAAGGAAGGAGAACAGAAGGAAGCACTGCAGCTAAAGAGGCTCCTCAACCCAAGAAAAGAAGAATTGGGGGACCTAACAAAATGGAAGCATCTGGACGCAGGAGACATGGTGCTGCTCAACAAGCTCAATGCAGAGCTTACTCCACAAGCCTTGGACAGGATAAACTCAATGGACGAGAAGCAGAGGAAGGAAGGGCTGTCATCAATCATTGTGGCTAACTACTGCTCATCTGTTGCCAAAGAGCACAATAAATACGACGTGGCAAACCACATACAGTCATTAATAGCAAATCAAGAGATGGATGCAAAGGAAATAGGCATATATGCATTAGAAGAGATGAAAAACACGCTTCCAAGCGAGAAAAAGATGGAGGCAATTGCAAAAGGCTACCTCGCAAAAAAGGCGAAAGGCTTGGAGGAAAAGGTTGACGCAATAGACATAGTAGTCCTTCCGGTTACAGAAGATGATGCCTATGTTTACGTAAGCAACAATAAAATAAATGATGCTCAAAATATCCCTATAAACATATACTACACAGGAAAGAAAGACAACAAGATGGTAAATGCGATATTAAGCAAGGCGGATGAGCATATTAGAAAAGACAATGAAGACTATTCTTTTGGGATGGGCATGATAGGAGGAATATGTGGGGGGCTTGGTTCAGCATTGATTGGGCTAATTGGTGGTGCAATTGCAGAGGAAGTTGGCGCAAACCCATTAATCCCAGGACTTGTTACAGGATTAGTTTCATGGGCATCAGTATTGACTATAACACATTATGCATGTCGGGAAAAGCCATCCAAAAAAGCCAAGAGAAAGGCAATAAAGAACAACACATACTCCAAGATAAACTGGATAGAGAGCAAAGACATAACCGAGATATATGACACAATCAACTCTGAGAAGAATGCACTAGAAGCAGGATACGAGCATCCTGTAATAAAGGAAGCTGCAGAGTATATATTTAATCATTATTCGGGAATTGACCAAAATCTCAAAAAGATATACAAGGGAAAATTCAGCCTGCAAAAGAGCTGGGCTGTCCTTAACACAAAAGCTGTCATAAAGGTAAGTGAAAAGGAAATAAGCAAAAAATGACTGAAGAAACCAAAACAAAGGAAGGAGAACAGAGGGAAGCACTGCAGCTAAAGAGGCTCCTCAACCCAAGAAAAGAAGAATTAGGGGACCTGACAAAATGGAAGCACCTGGACGCAGGAGACATGGTGCTGCTCAACAAGCTCAATGCAGAGCTTACTCCACAAGCCTTGGACAGGATAAACTCAATGGACGAGAAGCAGAGGAAGGAGGGCTTGTCATCAATTATAGTTGCCAACTACTGCTCATATGTTGCCAAACAGCATAATAAATACGACGTGGCAAACCACATACAAACATTAATAGCAAATCAAGAGATGGATGCAAAGGAAATTGGCATATATGCATTGGAAGATATGAAAAACACGCTTCCAAGTGAAAAAAAGATGGAAGCCATTGCAAAAGGCTACCTTGCAAAGAAAAAGAGCCTGGAGGAAAAGCTCGCTCCAATAGACATAGTAGTATTGCCAATAACAGAAGACAATGCATATGTTTACGTCGGGAAGAATGCCATAAGCTCTGAAGATGCCCCTATAAACATATACTACACAGGAAAGAGGGATGATGCCATGGTTAATGCAATACTCAGGAAGGCAGGAGAGTACATTTCCTCAAAGCGGGCAAAGTATTGGGAAGGGATAGTATTAATGGGAGGCTTTGCTGGCGCAATGGTTTCCACGTTTGCAGGGGGCCTTACTGGACTTTTTTCCGAATCTGTAGAAGCAGCACTAATAACAGGCTTTTCAGTATGGGGAGCAAGCTTCATAGCCGCACATTTCCTTGGAGAAGCCGAGACCAAATGCAAATCAATAAAACAGAAAAAGAAGGCAGCAGAGAACTCAAACATTAAAAACATCAACTGGATTGAGAGCAAGGATATAGAAGACATTTACACTGCAATGAAAACAGGAAACCCTATAAGCAAGGCAGGATACGAGCACAGGATTGTCCAAGAGGCTGCAGAATCACTGATACACAACGAAACATTAAAGAAAAATATGGTCGAAAACACAAAGATAACCTACGCCACAAAGTTCAACATAAACGTCCAAGGGATACCAAACCTGCCAAAAGGAACGCTCTACACAAAAGTCCCAGAGAAAAAGAAAGAAGAAAAAGGCATCCTAAACATAGGAGGTTCCAAATAATGTTCACAGGAGGAGGAACAGGGGGTGGAGACCCGCCAAGGAAGAAGGATGAAGACAGCAAGCCAAAGAAGCCAGGCTCAAGCCTAATGCTCAAGCTCACAAAAAAGAAGAAAAAGAACAGCATCAGCCAGATCAGCGTGATGGCAAAGCTTGCAAAAAAAAGAAAAGAAAGGGAAGAAAGCGGCCGCCTAGAGCTGAAGCTTGGAGAAGAGCCGCAATTAATAATGCTAAAAGGAAAGCTTGCCCAGAACTACAAGGAAGCACTGAAAAAGATTGGCAGGGAAACAAACCTAAGCAGCTTCAAGGTTGACAGGTTCGGCTATTCGCCAGAGCTGGCAAAGGAATTGGGATACAGCTACCTTGGAGGGAAGATAATAATTGCCGCCCCGGAACAGCTCAAGGCCGGAATCCTAAACCATGACTACAAGATATTCATGCCACTGATGGATTATGTCTCAGAAAGATGCCCGGAGATAGTCCATGAAGTAGTGGCAAAAGAAGCACTGTACTGCACAATAAAGAGCAACCTGCCTTCAATAATTGCAGGATCAATGGCTCCATTAAGCGCCTCGCTAATAATTGAAACGCCAAAAGGGAGCATATCAAGAATAAGGGACTTGCAAAGCATAATCAAGAAGTTCTCAAGCAACCCAGGGCTGCTCCTGAGCGACAGCACTGTAGAGAGCGCAATGTCCATAGTCCAAGAGCTCAACAATGTATATGGCATAATACCCATAGCAATAGAAAAGGACGTGAGCATAGGCGAAAAGTTCGGCCAGTTCAAGGAGATTACCCAGATAGCTGACATCTATCATCTTTCAGGCCCAAAGCCGTTGACAGTATGCTTTCCAAAAGGCAACAAGAGAGTAAGCGGCTATGCAATAGACGGCAATGACACTTCTACGCTAATGGACAGGCTTTACGACATTGGCTATATCACCTTCACAAAAACCCTGTTAAGAAAGAAGCTTCTGGAAAAGGCCAAAGGGGAGAGCGACTCTGAAAAGATATTCTCCAAGGCAATGGAAGAAGGGGAAGAAGCATTAAGGATGATTGAAAAGCTTGGAGAAGAGGTATTTTTCAAGCAGCTGCCCCCAGGCCTGAAGGTAGAACTGTCAAAAGTCGACTGCATTGACAAGAGCGCAGGAGCATTCATAGAAGAGATAATTGCAAAGTCATGGAATGACCCCTTCATGCTTTACCAGCACTGCACAACAGACTTCAAGAACCTGTTCAATCAGCTTTCAGGCGAGGCAAAAAAGGAGCTGTTGCACCATATTGCCTCTGAAATAAAGTACATGGACCAGAACAACATCTATGCAAACAGGTGGCTGAAGATTAATTATGAGGAGATGTGCAATGAGCTGGGCATAAAGTTTGAAGTTGAGAGGAAAACCATTCCAAGGAGCGCAGAAATAGGAAGGAAGGGCAGGATAAACAAGGAGCAGCAGAAGAAGCAGCTTAAGAGCCTTATATGCTCATCCGGGAATGCGAATGAAGCCAGCATCCCTGAAAACTATACTGCCATCTCTTCCAGATTAGGCATAGATCTTGACAACTGCTCATTAAAGAGGATCAAAGATGCTGAAGACAAGGAAGAAGCATTCGGTTCAGTAACAGTTGCAAAATATTTGAGCAAGAAAGCACTTGCAGAAGGCAATGAGGACTTTTCCAAAAAGCTTGAAGGACTGATTTCTGACCCGGGCATAAGGACAGAAGACCTGCAAAAGAGGGTAGAAGAAGAAGCATATGGGAACCCAAGGACAAGGACAATGCTTGAAATATCTAAATCAGAGTACGCCACAAAAAAGGCAGAATACGAAAAGAAGGCCAGCTTTGACCAGGCAGCAACAAAGCTTATAAGCTCAATAGAAAACTCCTCCCTAATCAGGGGAATTGAGAACATCATAGACAAGAAAAAGCGCAATGGCGGGGGATCTAACTGAAAATGGAAGAAACAAAACAGAAAAAGAACGTTAATGCAAGCAGGCTTAAGCAGATACTTGGCACTCCAAAAAAGCAGGATCTTGGCGACCCTGAAAGGTGGAGAAACATCCCGCCTTCAATACTGGTCACTGCAAAGACAATGGACATCAACCTGAATGACCCTGCGCTGCAAAGGCTGAACACCTGCAAGGATGAGAATGAGGCAAAAAACGCATTAAAGTCAATCATGATAGCAAACTATTGTTCTGCAAAGGCAAAGGAATCTGGAAAAGTGCAATTGGCAGAGCAGATAGAGTCAATGAAGTACGACAAGAATGTCAGGCCATTGGACATAGGGATGTATGCAGAGAAGTCCCTCTCAAACGGGCTTGGGGACTTTGACAAGGTATTGGGCAGGGTGAAGGACACCATATTCAAGGAAGAAAGGATAAAGGCAGCTTCTGAAGTAAAGAGAAGCAGGATTGTAAGGAACTTCAAGATAAAGTCTGCCATAACAGGAACAATAATTGTCGCAGCCTTGGGAACAGGAGCATATTTCCTGGCTGACTATCTCCTTGGAGAGGAGCAGAAGGAAGTTGTGGACAGCTATACTGACAACTACAATAAAAAGATCGCTGAGCTTGAGGACTATCTCCCTCCAAAGAGTGCTGACGAGCTTAGGGAATTGCTAAAGATGCCTGTGAGGCAGAGGCTTGAGGTAGGGAAGGCCACTATAGATGAAAAGCTTCTTGGAGAATTTGCGCTTACTGAGCTCAAGAGCAATGAAAAGGCAAGGAAAGAGCTTCAGAAAGCAAAGGGCCTGCCTGAAAAGGGCAGCAAGACGCAGGGTGATCTTCTTGGAAAGAAGCTGAAGGCTTTGGAAGGGATAGCAAAAGCTTATCCAATGACTCAGGAGGCCTTTGAGGCAGAGTACAGTGCTGTGCAGCTGCAGTTCTTCAACTACAACAAAGACAGAGGAATTAGCATGAGCCTTGGGACAAACATCCAATCATCGGAAACTTCAGAAGGTTTGGTGAAGCAGGCAGAGATTCTCGAGCAGCAATTTGTTTCAAAGACAGCTGCGCCTGACTTGGACGCTTTCATTAAGAAATACTCCAACAGCAACATGCTTACTCCAACGATAATAGCTTCCATAATGGAGAAGAAGTACAAGCTCCTGCTGTCTGACATAAGGAAGGGGGAGTCACAGCTTGATAATCCTGAAGAGGCTTCAAGGCAGTGGGCAGAAAAGGCTGCAGTCCAGCTTAAGGGAACGCACACAGGCTATGAGCTCAATGGCATACTTGCCCATGTCTACAGCAATGAATCAAGGTTTAATGCGAATTGCAATGGCAAGGAATGCATAGTTCAGATAGACCCAAGGCTAAGGTCTTTGGATTCTGAAAAGGCTTCTGAACATTATAAGCTTTCAATGCACGACTCTTACAGCACTTCAAATGCCCTTCTCTTTACAGGGAAGAGTGGGGTGAATTCCGCTGACAAGGCTGAGAAGCTTGATGGGTTACAAGAAATACTTGCTGCTATTGAGATTACCAAGGAGAGCAGCCTTGCTTCCGAGCTTGAGTTCTATGCAGGAAAGGGATTCTATGACCTTGGGGATGTTATGAGTGCAAAGGACCATTTCAAGAAGGTAGCCTCTTCCCCTTATTCTGCCAAGGCCAATGGCACTATCCTGGAGATTGACAACAAGCTGCAGAAGGAGAATGCGGAAAGGGAAAGGAAGATTAAGGAGTATCTCTATAAGTAGCCTTTTTTAAAAGAAAGCCTTTTGCATATCCTTTAAATCAAACAGCAGGGTATTTGCTGCTTTTACCTTCCTTTTAAAGCTTTTTGCTATTATGCAATAATACTCTTTTCTTCTCCCATTATTCCATTTCACTTTCTTAGATTTTTCTACAAGTGCCTTTAACTCTTTATCAGCATTTACCTTATTTTTCCATTTACATTCCGCAAAAATTATTTGCCTGGAAGCATCATTAAAAGCGACTAAGTCTATTTCTTCATGCTTATGCCACCAGCGCCCTATTTTAGCATATTCGAAAGGGGCAATCTTATCTGAAGAAAGGAATTCTTTGCAGACTTTCTCAAATACAAAAGAAACATGCTGGTTGAAGCTAGGCAATACCTGTTTAAGCAAAGATTCTCCCTTGCCCTCTTCTATCATATACCTAAAAGGGTATACAAACCTGAACCAAAACAGAAAGTAATTATCCTCGAATAAATAAAGCGTATCTCGAACCTTCTCTTTCTTAGCAGTAACAGGAAACTCTTTGGCAATAATCCTCAATTTAATTAATGTGTCAATATATTTTGATACAAGAGTTTTATCCATCTCGGTATTATTTATTATTTCCCCAAACTTCCTGTTCCCATGGGCTATTGCCTTCAGTATCATGAAGTAGTTTCCAGGCTCCCTCAATTCTTCTTTCAACAGGAATTCAACCTCCTGATTGAGAAATTCTCCTTTCTTAAATATCCGGTTGATTATATTATAATCCGAACTCTTAGCAGGTTCAAACTTAAGAAGGTATAAGGGTATAGAATCTGTTATAGAATAAAGCTTAACCAGTTCCTCTATCTTATACCTGGGGAAAAAGCCTTTAAGGTAACAGAATTTTAAAGGCTCAACTTTCCATTGGCCACTCCGTCTTCCGTATAATGGGGATTTATGGGCCAATACTTCATTTTCCATCATAGATATGCTTGAGCCGCACAGTATTAAGAATATATTGGTTTTAGAAAGGATTTCATCAATAATCTTTTGGAAAATGCTTGTGATTGCCTTATTTGCCCTGATGAGATATGGGAATTCGTCAATAACCAGAATTATCTTCTTTGACCCTATCTTTTTTCCAAGCTCTTCAAATAGCCCATACCATGAATTGATGTTGGCTTTTTCAAATAAACTGTCCTTAAAGTGCAGGGCAATTAATTGCTGCAGGTCCCTTATATTGAATTCATCTTTTCTGGTGTCTGCAAGAAAATAGATGTGGGGCTTATTTTTTGTGAATTGCTTTATCAGCTCTGTTTTTCCTACCCTTCTTCTCCCATAAATGACAAATAGCTGCGGGCCCTTCCTTTTGTAAAAGCTTTCCAAGTTTTTTATTTCTTCTTTCCGGTCCATGAATTGTTGAATCATGATTAGTATAATCGTATGTCAACTATATAAGCTTTTTGGTTTTCTGTTGAATCTTTGTAAGCAGCCAGCTTTGTTTTCTTATTTCTCTGATGATCGATCCTTGCGGGCAAGAGCCGCAGAGCTGGCTTCTGATAAGTTTTTATAATAGTGAGCTTGGATGACTCATTTTTTCGAAAAATAAGCGAAAAGTTTATATATTAGTTAAGTTAGATTAAACTTTATGAAAACGGAAGAATTGCTAAAAGAACTGAACGGAATCCAAACAATAAAGTCAGTCATGACTCTCTTAAATGTAAGCAAAAAGAAAGCAGTATATTATGTGCACAGGCTAAGAAAACAAGGCTATGTCAAGACATCAATGATGAGCAACAAGACAAGAGTTTACAACATATCATTTGAGAACAAGGCCGGAGGGATAAGCTACTACGACATACTAAACAAGCACTCTCCCTTGAAGATAGCTTCCAAAAAAGACTACAGGGTTTATGGAAAAAAGCCCAGCCAGGAAGAGGCATTGATATTCGCATTAAAAACGAAAGACCTCAGGACAATACTTACAGCATTAGCTCTTTTCAAGAACATAAGCCACTGGCCAGAACTGTACAGGCTTTCAAAAAAGAGCAATCTTAAAAGGGAGGTTGGTGCATTGTACGACCTTGCAAGAAGGATAATGAGAACAAAAAGGATGAGCAGAAGATTCATGAACAATTCACTGCCAAAAAAAGGAGACAGGTGCCGGTACATAATAGAGGGCCTAAGCTCAAAAGACTTCAAGGATATCGAAAAGAGGTGGAGAGTGTACCTTCCCTTTAATGAGAGTGACTTGGAGGAGTACAGGAAAAGCAAATCAGGCTTTAGGAAGAAGTTTCTGCAATGGGTTTAGACAATCCCCTTGATGCTCACAGAAACAGACTTCTTGCTTTCCTCTTTCTTCTTTTCGTAGGCTTCATGTGCGTTAAGCTTTTCCCTGTAAGCAAAGAGCAGGTCAGAAGATTGGATTTTTAACTTGCTGTCAGATGCGATAAGCCTCCCCCACAGTCTATCTTCACTATCAGTGTTAGCGAGGCAAAAGGTTCTGTCTATAGCCCTCTTTACTATCCCGTACTCAAATGGCTTTGTTTCAAATTCTCCGTCCTTCACTGCTTTTGAAAAGATTTCTTCTAAGTCATTGCTCTTTACCCAGTTTACTTTTTCAGCATCATAATCCTTGAGCTTCCTTGCAATATTCTTGTTCTTCTCTTTCCTTAATGCCTGGAAAGCCGGGGATGCGAACATTCGCAATGGGAGAGTTACGGCAATAGCAAATGGGGCTGCTGCTCCAGCAACTACTCCTAGCGGCATGTAGTCTGGGGAGATGGAACCTGCGGCAAGGCCTCCTAGAAATCCTGAAGGGAATGAAAATATCATGGCAGGGAGGCAAAATAACATTGCTTCAAAACCTCCTGCGGTGATTATTGCCAGACCATCATCGAGAGATTCTTCCTTAAAAAGGCCTTTTCCTATCAAGTTATTTATCTTTATTTTTTTCTTATCCTCAATTTCCTGTATCTTGGTGGAAGCAAGCCCTAATGCAGAGCTTACTGAAGAGTCTTCCTTCAAGCCAAGGCTGTACACGTTTACAGCAGTGTTCTCCATTGCATTCCTGCCTTTGGTGAAGCTGTATTCCACGTAGACTTCGCATTCTCCCCTAAGGTTCTTCGGAAGGAGAACTATTTCCACTGTATTCTTTGCCTCAAGCCTGCTTTCAAGGCTTATTCCCTTGACCTTTGCGTCTGCCCTGTCTCCTACATCCTGGGCATTTTCAAGGCATCTTTTCAGCTCTTCTTCTGTCATGCCTTCCTGTATTTCCTTCAATGCGTAGATTCCGAACTCCTGTGTTGAGATCCTTTCATCCTCTACCATTAGCCTGAGCTTTTCTGCCAGGTCTTTTTTTCCTGTTTTTTCTGCTGCAGTGCTGAAATGCTGTGCGATAAGTATGGAGTAAAAGGCTTCATCCTTGTTTTCTGACTGGTTGAGCCTCTTTAATGCGGAATCATTTAGTTCTATTCCTAAGGTGTTAGCTGTTACAATGTAATTTACTGGAATGTTCTCCCACCTGCTCTTGTCTCCCAAGTCCTGGTTCTCCTTCCTTCCTAGGAGCTTTTTTAGTTGCAGTGCTATCTTCCTGTCCTTAGTTGTGGTTTCTTCTTTCATTTTCATTCATATTTTCATCTTCAGCTCATGTTCTCTTTTTACTTCAGAGCACTTGAGCTGCTGCTGGTAAGCCTCAATTAAAGCAGCTTTAACTCCTATTTCACCAGTCATATGTAAGATGCGGGATATTGCCTGCTTTACCGCCTCATGCTCAAATCTTTCATCGGGAAGCTCTTTTCCTGACATTGCCGAGCTGTAGGCTGATTCAAGATCCCTACTCTTTATACAGTTAATCTTGGCCTTGGGGAAGATTTCCTCAAATTCCTTTTTTTCTTTACGATAGCTTTCAGCTGTCTTGAGGCTTTGCCTCCATTCTACTGCATTTGAAATGGCTAGTATCGGGAATGGCCATGCAATAGCTGTGAATAATGCAAAGTCAGGAGCAATTTTTGTTGCCAATATCGGAATGGCTATTGCTAATGCGGCACTAAGTCCTGATGTAAGCAGGCAGAGTGTTCTGCTATCCTTCAACTTATCATTATAGAAGCCAATATTCTCTTCAAGCTTTTTGCACAGGGAATGTTCTGACGTTTTCAAAACTTTTTGCATTGCTTCAGTATTAATCTCTCCTTTGCTGTAGATGTTTATAACCAGGTTGTCAAGGCTATTTGGAAGAGAGCTTATGTGCGCATAAGAATTCTCCTTGTCTGTTGGGATAAGCACTATGTCAAGAATATTATTGCTTTCTACTTTATTCTCTGACTTTGGAAGCATGCTTTCGAATGTTTTGCCTGTGGTATACGCTTTTGCAATCTTTTCAAGGACTTTATCTTTTGGAAGCTCGTTTTCCATGGCTTTTGTTGCGTAGAAGGCTATGTCCTCTGTCTTTACGTTTTCATCCACCACCATGCCTTCTAATCTCTTTGCTAAGTCTTCTTTTCCTTCCTTCCTGGCGTAGGCACTGAAGTAATTGGCAACATATATTGAATTGAAAGCCAAATCCTTGTCCTCTGCTTCATTTAGTCTTTTTAATGCGTAGTCATTAAGTTCTATTCCAAGAGTGTTGGCAGTGACTATGTAGTTGACTGGGATGTTCTCCCACCTGCTCTTGTCTCCCAAGTCCTGGTTCTCTTTCCTTCCGAGCAGCTTTTTTAACTGGTAAGCTGTCTTCCTTTCCTCATTTGTTGTCTTTTGCATATTTGGCTCCAGTGATGAGATTATCCGAAATGTCCTTCTCATTTTTCTTCTTCTCCGCCCTAGATTTTAGCCTGCAAGAAAAGTCTAGCTTCTGCTCATAAGAAGATTTGAATTCATCAGAAACATCGAATCTTGTATCATCATTTGAATATATGGCTTGCATAGCTTCCCCCACTATTTTGCTGCCTGCAAATTGAGTCGGCTGAGCTCCTTTGAGAGCAATATCACACAAATTCCCCAGGTCCTTACTCTCAATCCAGTTAATCTTCTCGATTTCAGAATCCATAAGCTTCCTTGCAATCTTCTTGTTGGCTTCTTTCCTGTATTTCCTGTAGGCAGGCCTGATGAATACGTAAGTAGGGATCACTAGCCCTACACCAGCCCCAATGGCGCAACCTTCGTTACCTGCTCCAAATAGTTCTCCTGTGACACCTCCAATCACTGCACCACAAAATCCAAAGACAAGAGCCTCAATCGTACCACACCCCAAAATATCTCCCAAGCCCATAGGACCCCCATCATTCAAAGCAATGTTTCCCAAGTTCATGAACCCCAAATCCTTCTGCTCCTCTACCGATAGTATCTCCTTTGCCACAAAGTCCAGTGAAGGCTTTATCAGAGAATCTTTTTTGGGACCTGCCGAGTAAACATTAACAGCAGTATTTTTCATCGGATTAAAGGTACTTTTGAAGTTGTAATCAAAATATACAGCACAACTCCCTTCCTTATTAATGGGGAGGAGGACTATGTCCAATGTGTTCTTTGCCTTAACCCTTGGATTAAGAAGATTATCAACATTCTTTGAAGCTTCCTCAACCTTTTTGATGAGTTTTTTCGACTTCTTTTGAGGCATAGCTTTCCTTATCTCCTCAACAGCATACATCGCAAGCTGCTCTGTCTTTATGCTTTTGTCAATGACCAGCTTCTCAAGAGTTTCTGCAAGCTCTTCCTTGCCCGCATTCCTGGCTTCCTTTGAAAAGTATTGCACAAGATAGACTGACTCAAATGCATGATCCTTATCTTCAGACTCATTAAGCCTTTTCAATGTATAATCATTGAGCTCTATTCCTAAAGTGTTAGCAGTCACTATGTAGTTGACTGGAATGTTCTTCCATCTCTCAACATTTCCAAGATCCTGGTTTTTCTTTCTCCCAAGCAGCTTCTTTAGTTGCAATGCTGTCTTCTTTTCATCATTAATTGTCTTTTCCATCTTAGTCATCCTTACCATTAATCCTTACTGTAGAGGGATCGTCTATTATCTTATTCTCTGCAAGCTGCTGCTTGTAAACATCCCTGAAAGGGCCAAGAGGCTTATCTTCCCTTACCACTTCATGTACTGCAGCCTTGATTATATCATTCTTGTAAGCATTCAGCTTGGGTGGCTTTTCTGAAGACGATGCATTGTAAGCAGATTCAAGGTCATCATCTTTTATCCAGTTGATTTTAGCTTTTGGGAGCAGATTTTTACAATATGTCACTTGCTCTTTCCCTAATTCCTTCATCCTTTTTGCTGATTTGTAC
>JBDRFS010000090.1:0-49846 GCA_043818535.1 Candidatus Woesearchaeota archaeon | reverse complement strand
GACTGGTTAGGCATCAAAAAGGAACTGAAAAAAAGAAAAGCGACGATAAAAGAGTGGGATATTGGCATAAAGAACCTCTAGATTACTACTAAAAATACCTCGACAAGTGACACCCTAAAATACCTCATAACAGATGGTATCAAAAAAAGAGGCAATAATTCAGGATTTATCTGACTGGGCATATGCCCTGGAGCCAGTAAAAAGCAAAACACTCCACGAAAAGCTCATCAAACTAGGAGAAGAAAAGAAGAAGGAAGAGATTCATGAAGCATTAAGAGAAGCATCCCCTAAGCCTATAATTCTTTAGCTCCATCCAACAACTCAACCATAGAAATCATTAAAAACCTAATACCTCTCCAGTAAAGTAGAATGGCAAACCTCTTCAAAAACATGCTTTCTGCAGAAGAATCACTCTTCATAAACCCAGAAGCCCTGGACTACGACTACCTGCCAAAGCTGCTCCCATTCAGGGAAGACCAGCAGTTCTACTTGGCAAACTGCATAAAGCCTTTGTTCAGCAAGAGGAACACGTCAAACGTCCTGATAACAGGAGCCCCGGGCATCGGAAAGACAGCAGCATGCAAGTTCGTACTAAGAGACCTGGAGATGGAAACCAACAGGATTGTCCCATTATACGTCAACTGCTGGAAAAAGGACACTGCACACAAGGTTGTCCTGGAAATCTGCAACCAGCTGGGCTACCACTGGATACAGAACAAGAAAACCCATGAGCTTTTCAAGGAGATAGCAGAACAGCTGAACAAGAAGTCTGCTGTAATCATACTGGATGAGATAGACAAACTGGAAGACGAGCAGGTCATCTACCAGCTTATTGAGGACATCTACAGGAAATGCCTAATCCTAATAACAAACGACAAGGAATGGATCTCAACATTAGACAAAAGAGTATATTCCAGATTGCTTCCAAAAAGCCTGGAGTTCAGCCCATACAATGCAAAGGAAACAGAAGGCATACTAAAGCAAAGGCTGGAATACGCATTCGTGCCAGACATCTGGGATGAAGAAGCCTTCAATCTTATAGTAGACAAGGCAGTCGAGGCGAAAGACATAAGGACTGGGCTCTTCCTGTTGAGGGAAGCAGGCAACATGGCAGAAAACAAGTCCTCAAGAAAGATACTAAATGAGCACGCCCAGGCTGCCATAGAAAGGCTGTCAACATTCAAGATAAGGAACTCAAAAGACCTCACAGAAGAGGAAAATGACCTTCTAAGCCTTATAAGGACACATCCTAACCTGACATCCACTGAAATCTATGACCGGTACAAGAATACCTACAACAAGACCTACAGGACATTCCACAGGAAGCTGAAAGGCCTTGAAGAATCAGGATTGATAACAATAAGCGAAGATAACACAGAAAAGGGCGGAAAGATCTCAAGGCTTAAAGTAGAGGGAGAAAACCCCAAATAGGTTTCCATCATTTGAAGGGCTTTCTCCTGCTGCAAAAGAGGAAATCCAGGCTGCTATTAAAGAAATAAATTTTGAACAGTTGCGCTATACAAAAGATAGGACTCTAAATCTTCTTAGCCATTCTCCTGTACTTGCCATACTTGTCCTCTGGGCTATACTTGGCAGGCTTTGTGGACAATGCCCCTTTCCCGCACTTAGGGCATTTATCCTTTAGGGTAAAAGCATCACAATCCCTGCAGTAAAGGATCTTCTTAGCCATCTCTCTTCAGCTCTGCAACACAGCCCTTGCCTTTAGAAAGAGATTCCATCTGTTTAGTTATTGCCTTGAGCGCCTCTTCAGCAGTCTTGTAGTCCTCTGCCTTCAGCTCGAACCTGTATAAGGGGGCCGTGATATAGCTCATCCTGAAGTCATAGCCTTTCTTCTTGGCAAAGTCTTCCAATCCCACAATGATTTCCTTTATGATTTCAATCCCGTTGCTCTCATAGCTCTGGATGTCAAGCTTCCCTGCCAAAAGGACTTCAGGAGGCTTTATCCTCTCCTTTACAAGCTTTGTGATGGCTTCTGCATAGCTGTCCTCTATGCCCAGCTCAGTAAGCACTTCCTTGCCCTTTACCGCAATTTCCTGGAAGCACGGGAATAATCCCCCATATTCCTCCATAATCTTGAATCCTGCCTTTTCATACATCCCCTTTATGTCTATCTTAAGCGGTTTTCCCACAGATTCGAGTATTGACTCTGACTTCTGCTCCTGCTTGTATTCTTCATTTTTCCTTATCCTTGCAGTGACAGGCACCCTTCTCAAAGACAGGTCAAGCTTTCCATCTGGATATTTTCTCAGGACCTTGCACACTAATTTCTTTCCTTCCTTGACATAATCCCTTAGGTTCCTTATCCTTCCCGGAGCTATTTCAGATATGTGGACCATGGCTTCCTTGTTGAAGTATTCGTCCATGTAGACAAAAACAGAGTGATAGAGTATTTTCTTCACAGTGCACAGCACAATGTCTCCTTCTTCAGGAATCCCGCGTTTCTTGTAAAACATCTTTATAAGGCAGTAAAGAGTGGTTATTTATAAAAGTATTTGTTTTAGCAGCCTGTGTTGGATTGGGTTGTTTGCGTGGAAGTTCTTATTCCTGGAACAGGCTCTCTTCCCTGAAGGCAGCTGCCCAAAAAAAAGTTGTGGCTTTTCCCACTGGAAGGGGCCTTACTGCTGTTTTACCTGGCGGTAATACCTCTTTCCCCATTTCCTTATCTCTTTTGCGTCCAGGTGCCTTAGGTAGTTCACAATCTTCTCAGCCCCAAGAAGCCTGGGCATTACCACAAAGTCCGCGCCTGCCTCATAAATCATCGCTGCATCCTGCTCATTCCTAAGCGTTGCCATTATCAGCGCCTTGCGGTTCCTTTTCCTGACTTCCCTTATAAGCACCAGGTTAGCTTTTGGGTACTGGACAGTTGATATCACCAGCCCGGCTTTCTTCAGCCCAAGCTTGTCATAGAGCTCTGGGTCAAGCATGTCGCCGTAGATTGAAGGTATGCCACGCCTTAAGAGGTCCCTTACCTTTTCAGGGCTGTAGTCCACTACAATGAACAGCTTTCCTTCCCTTATGAACTGCTCTGCCACTTTCAGGCTGATGTCGTTTATCCCAAATATTATTGCCTCAACGCTTAAGGGCGTAGTAGGGGGGGCTTCCCCGCTTGCCTTGCCTGCAAGCCTTATGAAGATGCTGTAAAGCCTGGAGTCGTATCTCATTATGCAAGTAGAAAGCACCATGGTAACTAGCGACCCAAGGATGACTGCTGAGACAATGCCTTCGGATACATGCCCGGCCAATAGGGCCTGGGATGCGATTATTATCGCGAACTCGCTGCCCTGCCCCAGCTTGATGGCAGCCATGAAGGATGTCCTGCTCGAAAGCTTCAGCAGCCTTGAAAGGAAATAGATTATGACGGGCTTGACAAGCATGGCCATAAGGACAATCGCCAGCGCCACGCTAAAATCTGCTCCTTTTACTGAAAACTGCAGCCCTATCACAACGAAGAAGATGATGAGGAAAAAGTCCTCAAGCGGCTTGAACCTTGAGGCAATTCCTGAAGAGTAGTAGGTTGTGCCTATTATCATGCCGCCTACGAACGCGCCAATTGCATAAGAGTAGCCGAGAAAGTTTGAGAGCAGAGAGAAAAGGAACATTACTGCAAGTGAGCCCAGGAAAAGAAGCTCGCTGCTTGAGGATATCTCTTTCAGGAACCTCGGCATGAAGAACTTGTAGATGAAAAGCGAGGCTGCTATCAGCACAATGCCTTTTCCAAATACCATGCCTGCCGCATTGGCTGAGCCCACAACCAGCAGCGCCGAAAGCGAAATGGCAGCTATTATGTCCTGCACCACAAGCACGCCAATTACCACGCTCCCGTGAAGTGATTCAAGCTCCCTGTTTTCCTTGAGGAGCTTTGCGATAACCATTGTGCTGGACAGGGCTGCAGCCATGCTTACGCAGGCTGAGGCCTCCCGGCTTAGCCCTAAGGCCAGCGAAACAAGCAGCCCCAACGCCAGGGTAATGACTACCTGCAGTATTCCAAGCGCTATCACCTTGGCCCCAACTTCCCGTATCCTTTTTGCATCCAGCTCAAGGCCTATTATGAAAAGGAGGAAAACTATGCCGAATTCTGTAAGGAAGCCAACTTCTTCCGCGCTGCCTATCAGCCCGAGCACATGAGGGCCGGCAATTATGCCTGCGGCCACGTAGGCGACCAAGACCGGCTGCCTTAGCCTCCTTCCAACCAGCGCGAGAATGCTGGCAAGGATTATTATTACTGCAATAGTGCCTATTATGCCGGCTTCCATAACATAATAATTCCAACACAGCTATAAAAACTTATTCCTAGTAGCTTGTAGGTTAACTGATTCTGCGAAAAGTTTATATAGTTATTCTCCTTAGTTCTAAATAAAGAGGTGGTTATTATGCAAGGAAGACATCCAGAATTAGATATTTTTTTAGATGATAAAGAGAGAAAAACCTTAGAAAAAATCTCAAGATCTAGAACAGCTGAATTACGATTAGTTCAACGAGCAAAGATTATCCTTTTTGCTTCAAAGAAAAAGTATCGTAATACAGAGATAGGTTTGAAGGTAGGTTGTAATAGAGATACTATCCGCAAATGGAAGAAAAGTTTTTATGAACATAGGCTTGAAGGCTTAAAAGATAATCCCCGAAGTGGACATCCGCCAAAGTTTACTGCTAAGGAAAGAACGAAAATTCTTGCTATGGCAACAAAAAGTCCAGAATCTGAAGGAAAGGAGTTTACAGATTGGAGTGCTAGAGAGTTCGCAAAACATGTTGTTAAGAAGAAGATTGTTTCTTCTATCCATTGGACAACTGTTTCTGCTTGGCTTCGTAAAGCAGATATAAAACCCCATAAGTGGGAATATTGGTTAAACAGTACGGATCCTGATTTCGAAAAAAAAAATGTTAGAGTGCATTGAGCTTTACGAAAAAGCTCAAGAGATGTATGAACAAAACAAAATTCTCATTTCTATCGACCAGAAAACAGGAATTCAAGCACTTGAAAGATTATTTCCAGATAAGCTTGTAAAGCCAGGGCATATAAAAAAACGTGAACACAGTTACAAAAGACATGGTGTTAAAAACCTGATTGCTGGTTTTGTAGTAGCTACTGGAAAAATTTTTGGAAGATGTTATGATAGAAATAGAAACATAGAATTTAGAGATATTCTTTCCCTAATTTATGAAGAGAATAAAACACGTAATGAAATTCATTTTATCGCAGATAATTATGGGACTCATACACATTTGAATACGTGTTTACTTGTAGCGAAGTTGTGTAAAATCAAAGTAGATGAAAAATATTTAAAGACAAAGCAACAACGTGCAGGGTTTTTAAAACAAAAGAATAAGAAAATAATTTTCCATTTTCTACCAACATATGCTTCATGGTTAAATCAAATCAAAGTTTGGTTTAGTATCCTGCATGGAAAAATAATCAAACGTGGAAATTTTTCTAGTGTTAAAGATCTTGAAAAGAAAATCAAAAATTACATTGAAAAAGATTGGAACCAAAACGCCCACCCTTTTCAATGGACTTATAAGGGAAAAATTTGTTGTGCTTAATTTCGCAGAGGCATTTAGACTACATACTACTATAGTCAAGGAATCAAATATTTGAGCAGATTTGTACGGCATGATGCTATAACGCACAGGTAGACCCCATTAAAACGTTTTTTTGGATCTAAACTTGCTCAATCTTTTAACGCCTATACTATAGAATCGTGAACTTGACTATTCCAGAACTCTTGCCTTAATCTTGGACTTCCCGCCAGAAGAGTATTAAAGTCTTCAGGATCAAACATTAACTAAATACTTCTAATATCTTTGCTTCTACCTTATGGCCTTCTAACAGTTTGAACACCTCTTTTTTATATTGGATTGGCAACATTATACAACTTTTCCCAAGCTTTTTGCCCTCAAACTTACTCAATAATCCTTTGTAATGTTTACCTTTGATCCTAAAACCATACAGCTTATTCAGGAAGGACCCTCTGTTCTTATGGATCTTTTCCCAGAATATTATGACAAAATGCTTGATCCCTGATGGAAGCTCTCTTGCTTCATATGGCCCAAATAAAATAATCCCTGTTGATGCTATGCTTTGATATAAGTCTTGCCATTCCTCAAGCTTTCCAGTCTTAATACTAAATTTATTACTTATATCTTTTGCTTTGAATAATGCTGCTTCTCTACTTTGGTAAAACCCTTTTTCAATTTGTTCTATCTGTTTCTTGAATTTTGCTGTTGTTTTTTTGACTTCAATGAATATGTCAACATCACTTTCTTTTGTTGCTTCATCTCTTGCAGCAGAACCATAAAGCACAACTCTTTCTATGTTTGCTGTTTCTTTCAAGTTACTTAACATATATGCTGTAAAATAGCTTGCATAGGGTTTTAGCATTTTATTATCTCCTTTAATTTAAAAAAAAGATTTATTTTTTCCTGAAGAATCTTCTCAGTTGCTGGAGCACCATATGCAAGGTCGTCTCTCTTTTCTTCTATTTGGGTCATTATCTTAATTAATTCTTTTATATTTGTTACTGAATCTATTGGGGAAGTTATTTGTTTTTGCAGATGTTCAAGAATTGTCTCTTTTTTTCTCTTAAACCAGCGATTATCAACCTTTGAACCTTCTTTAACACCGATTTTCACAGGGCTTAAACTACCACAATTAATAAGCGTTTTTATGCTGTCCACTCAATTTTCATAGGCATATTATTGAGCCAGGGAATTGTAAAAGACTCAGTTAATTTATCGACACCCAATAAAACTGGTGTGCATGCCCGCTTTCTAATTTTGATTACAAACCCTTTTCCATCAAATTCCATTTGCCCGGGATAGTTGATGAATTTTTTGAAAATTGTTTTTGCCCTGCACCTTTCAAATCTTGGTAAATCTTGAGCAAATAAATGATATAAGGTATCTGCAATTACTGTCCAAAATATATCAAAGTGAATCCTGATCATTATTGGAGAAGATAATGCATTCAAATTGAAGAATGCTACCAATTCGCTTATCTTGTTTTCAATATGCCATCGTTTGGCATATACTTCTAAAACTTCTATTAATTTTAAATCAAAATTGTTTGTGATTACAAATGTTGGATTCTTTCTCCCATGACCTTTGATGATGATTTGTCTAAATGGTTTTGAACATCCCGTTAGTAGCACTTCGTTTTCATAAACCAGAAAGCGAGGATGCTTTCTTTTTTTAATTAATAAATGGACTTTGTGCCATTCGGATTCTGGTATCTGGGATGTTTCTTTCAGTAATCCCTGATTCCGTTTTCTAAGTGTGATAAATTTAATTTTTTGTTCTTCATCATCTAATTCTCCTAAAACTTCGTATTTAGTAAGTTTGCAATCGAACACAAGCGTTTCTTCTACCTCTCCCTTTGTGCTTTTCCAATATTCTACAAATTTTTTCACTTCTTGTGTTTCATTTTTTCTCAAAATGTCAGCTTTGGTGTAAAGAATAACATTGCTTGATCCATCTTGTGCTAAAAGTGTATTTGCCCCTTTAAGGGTTTTTCCTCTTGCACCGCACCAGACTTTTTCCATTTGAGACTCGTCGCCAAAATGGGGGATTGAATGAAAATCCAGATTAATATATTTTGAATTATAAAGTTCAGGATATTTTTTCCTAAGATGTGAAATAAGTTCTTGTTGCAAATTAGACAATATTGATTCGCTTGTTCTACATGAGTAAGTTATCATATAAGTAGATTTAGGAAGAACGTTAAGACCTGCAAAGAAACCTAGTGCGGGTTCTTTGTCATAAGACTGCATATGACTCAATCGCTCATTTCCAATGAGTTTGAGAAGTAGCATTGATAAAGTTGCTTGAGTTGAACGTATGTCTTTTGATTTTGGCAACGTACATTTTTTTACAATATCTATAATCCCAGATTCAATAATATATGGAAGAAAAAAGAAGATTCCCACAGTAGGACAATCTATCTTGAAGGGTTTAATTTCATCGAAATTAAGCATTTTTGTCCTATCAGAAATAAGCATATTCTTTTGATTAATGCCCCTTTCAAGATTAGTCCTTCTGGGGAGTTTGTCAAATCCTGCATTTATGGTCACTCGCTGTATTGTCATGGCACTTTTTTTTTCATTATATTTCTGATCTATTTCTCTTTGTATATCAAAAATAGATTTACCTTGTTTTCGCAACTTAATAACTTGATTTATTGTTTTTGAAGAAGTTTGAGGTTTTTTAGGCCCTTTCTTTGACTCTTGAAAAAAGTCAATTTTTTTTTGTGCAGCAAGACTTGCGATGCTTCGCAAGCCCCCTTCAGAATAACCAAAGTGTTTAGCAACTTCTTTGTAAGTTTTATTTTCTAAACACCACATCCGTAATGCTTCATATTGTTTCTGTTTGTTCCCAAAATTTTTTGTAAATAATAGTTTTAATTTTTTTTTCAATGCCATAGAATAAAGAGTATATATTATGGTATATAAAGCTTGTGATTTTATAACTAAAAATCTATCAAACTGACCAAAAAAAGTGATGAAACAGGATAAAATCATGTCAAATTGAGGTAAAAAGGGGGTAGTGCGACCAAGAATGGAAGCTTTTATATACCAAAAATCAAACTCAAAAAGCAGGATAAAATAAGAATCGCAAAAATTAACGTCGACGGAAAGTATGGATATTTGATGGAATTAGAATTAAATTTCGCATATTAATTATTGTTACTTAAAACTCTGTGAAAATCGGTGTTTAATTATGTCAAGCTTGTGAAAATATAATTCTAGGAGGTTTTGCGCCCCTAAAGAAAGAGAGAAAGCGAGTCTTCTTTGATGAGCTAGTAATCCCCTTTTATCATTTAATGCATTTTCTATTTCATCCAAAACTTCTTTTACAGTCTCCTCATGTTTTTCTTTTCTCATTTTGAGTCAGTTGTCTTTATTCCATTAAGACATTTGACTTTATAAATCTTTTCTTCTTCTTTTTAAGTAATATGTCTTAACAACTCTCATTACTCTAAAACTTCAAGAACCCTTGCCTTAATCTTAGACTTCCCACCCGACGGCTCTGCCAAAGGCTTGCCACAGACTAGGCAATTGACAGTAGTAGCGCACTTCCCAAAAATTATCTGCTCGTTCTTGCACTTGCACCTTACCTTTATGAATTTGCTGTTTAGTTCCCTCTTCATTGGCTAACAACCTCCACCCTTTTTGTCCTGCTCCCTATAAGCAATATCGCTTTCTTGCATTCCTTGCACCTCAATGTAAGATTGAGCTTCTTGCTCTTCTTTGCCCCATAACGTTTCCACTTGTTCATTGCTCCCTTTGAAGTCTTGCCCTTGTTGCCAAAGCCCCTATCTTCTCCTCTCAGCCTCATTCTCTGCCTTGAGCCCTTTGTCATGGTATGCACGGCGTTCTTGCCCATCTGCTTTGATATGGATACTGCCATCTCGGTGTGCTTCTTGCACTTTGGGCAGTATTTCCTTACCTTCTTTGGCACTTTCATTTTCAAACCTTTTCAGCCTTGTTCATTTCAACAAGCATCTCAACAACCTCTGCCGGAAGCTCTGGTTTTTCCCCCTTGGAAAAGGGCCCGTAGGTGTTAAGATCCTTCCCTACAAAGGCAGGGACGTCCTCAACCAGCCTGACCATGTTAGGCTTTTTGCAGCTACTGCCTCCTTTTAAAGCTTTTGGTTTTTTAGGAGACTGCATGTCAAGCACTTTCTCAAGGGTGTCGCACCTGTGTTTCCTTATAACATCTGCCACTTCTGTGAAGAGCGCTTCCTCCTCTGTGAGCATTGAAGAGAACTTCAATCCGGAATCTCCTATCCTCACAAAAAGAAGCGCGTTCTGGAGTATTTTTGTCTCCCTTCTTTCATAGATGTCCTTTATCATCTTCCTTGAGTTCTTAAGCTGGTTCCTTGTCTTCTCCGACTCTGAAGAGAATATGCTTTTCTTGTTTTCCTGGGACTTGACAATGGCTTCCTTTGCCTTGAGGTATTCTATCACCGAGGAGAAGAAATCCGCATCAAGCTTTTGGAGTTCTGTCCTGAACTTTTCCATTCTCAGAAGCTCGAATAAAGTTTCAAACGTGACCACGACATCTTTTTCCGCCATAGATGCTTAGTGGAAACTCCTGATTTAAATGGCTTTCTATTTCTTGGAAGTCTGGTTTGCAAATACCCTCAGCAAAGAATGCTTTGCCACAAATTGTAACTTAAGAAGCAAGGCGGCTTCTATATTCTTCCTAGCTATTAATCTAGGAAATAAGATATAAGTGACATCTCTCTTTTTCCTTAACCTGAGAATCACATTCATTCTATTTCATCAACGTCTTAAGAAGCTCCTTTCCGACCATGTTCCCCAACTCTCCCTTGGTAGCGTTCGCCTCTGTAAACCTTGCCATGCTGTCCTTGCCTTTGCCGTAAAGGAGCACTGGCACTGCATCCGCAGAATGCGCCCTCATCGCACATGGCGTCGAATGGTCGCACGTCACAATAAGCCTGAATCCTTTCATTTCCTTTAGTATTGTAAAGAATCCGGCATCTATCATCTCTATCATCTTGACCTTGTCCAATGGCCTGTCATCATGGCCTGGGATGTCTGTCTCCTTGAAATGTATGTAGAAGCTGCTGTACTTCTTCCAGTTCTTATTCAGGAGCTGGCAGGAGTATTTTATTGACGTTGCAAGGCTTTCATACAGATGGCTGTAGGTGTCAGTATCCTCTATAGGGGGATAGGAAAAATTCAAAACACTAATCCCTGATGCCATAGCAATGCCCTTCTCCAATGGCATTCCAACTATTGCAGCCCAGCCTTTCCTTTTCTTCAGGCTCGGGTTCTTATTGCCCGCGTCCCTTGGCAGTATAACATTTGCCGGCAGCAGCCCTTTCCGTTTCCTTGACCTGTTCACAGGATGGTTCTTAAGGAGTTTGATTGACTGTTCCATAAAGCTGTTTATTATTGCAGCAGTTTCCTCAGCTTCGGGAGATAAAGGCTCGCACTTTTGAAGTTCCATGCTACTAGATCTCTTTGCAACTCCAAACGATCCTTTTTTCTCGTAAGCAGGATCAACATTTGAAATCTGGTCTGAGAATTTGCCGTAAAGGACCAATGCCCCCCTATGCTCAATAGTGCTCTTATATCTGAACCTGCATTTTAATTTCACTTCCTTGTTTATTGCCTTCTCCAGTTCCAGAGCTTCATTTGTAGTAAGCGTTCTCCCAACCCTGCGGTCTATAAGCTTTTTGCCTTCGGTAGTCCCAATATTGGTCCTCAATGCAAGGAAGTTCTTTCCGAGCCTTATTCCTGCACCTAACGCCTCCAAAGGCCCCCTCCCGGGATAGCTGCCATAAGGATCGTTTCCTAAAAGGCACGCTATTGCTATATCAGACTGCGGCGCAATCCCCTTGTCCACAGTATACACAGTGCCGAGCTTGCCTTCTGATGCAAAAAAATCAAGATTTGGAGTATTGGAAAATTCAAAAGGTGTCTTTCCTCCAAGAGCTGAAGAGGGCCTGTCTGCCCCGCCATCTATTATCACGAATATTGTTTTCATATAGATACTTTTATAACTTCAAGCTTTTTAACATTTCCTATGATACTCAAAAAGGTTCCAGAAGACTTTAAAGTAAAGGAAATAATTAATTTAGAGAAATGTGAAGGAAAATACAGCTATTATCTACTGAGAAAAAAAGGAATGAACACTATGGATGCTGTGATGGAAGTTGCAAGGAAGATGGGTGTTGAAGCTAAAAAGATAGGATATGCCGGGTTGAAGGATAAAAACGCTGTTACCGAGCAATATATCTCTGTTATCCATGGCAAGGAGAAGTCGTTTAAGGCAAAATATTTGGACGTTGAATACCTTGGCAAGGGTAAAGTTGCAATAGATTCCACGATTCTTGTTGGCAATGAGTTCGAGATTGTTGTTAGGGGGCTTGATGAAGTATTGGAAACTCCTATTGACAAGTTCCCAAACTATTTTGACGAGCAGCGTTTTGGCGTTGATATGAAGAACCATCTTGTAGGAAAGGCTTTGCTAAAGAAGGAGTTTTTAGAAGCCTGCAATTTGATGGGCCTTGAGGCTACAAAGGAAAGCAGTGTAAGTGTTCTTCAGAAAAACAAGAGGCTGGTTAAGCTTTGCTTTTCAGCTTACCAGAGCTATCTCTTCAATCTTGCTTTGGCTGAATACATTAAAAAAAATGCTAAGCATATAGAAAAGAGGTATAGTTTTGGCAACTTAATTTTTCCACTGGAAGATGTTCCGAACATTAGGCTCCCTTTATTGCAGTTCGACACAGAAGAAGACATCTATGATGGCATAATGGCTGATGAAGGCATAGAAAAAAGAGATTTTGTTGTCAGGCAGCTGCCTTTCCTCATTTCCACTACATTCTACAGGGATGCTATTGCCTCTGTTGGGAACTTTACCATTGTATCAACAGAAGATGATGATAAGGGGAAAAAGAAACAGCTGTTGAAATTCACTCTTTTGAAGGGGAGTTATGCTACCATGCTCCTGAAGTTCTGCGAAGCCACAAAGTTTATAAAAGAGCCTTAATCCTTCTAAGACTTATGTTTAAGTTCCTGAAATCCAAGCTGAAGAAGGCAATCAATGCGTTTTCTTCTAAAGTGGAGAAGGAAGGGGAAACTCGGGTAATAGAGTCTATAAGGGTGGAACCTGTTTCTGAAAAGCTGGTTGAAGAGAAACTCGAACAAACCAGAGAAGAAGTAAAAAAGGAGCCCCCTAAAGAAGAACCTCAAGCAGAAGAAATTATTGGGGAAAAACCTCCAGAAGAACCCATTGTAGAAAAACTTCCAACAGGGGCAAAAGAGGAAGAGCAGGCTCCTAAAGAAGAAATTATTGAAGAAAAAACTGAAGAACCTCCAATTGAGAAAGAAGAGCCCATTAAAGAAGAACCCCAAGCAGAAGAACAGCCACAAGAAGAAATTATTGAGGAAAAAAAGGAAGAACAGCCAGAAGAGGAAGAGCAGGCTCCTAAAGGGGAGGAAGAAGGGCCAGAGATAATAATAGAAGACGGGCCATTTGAAGAACCTTTAGTGGAAGAGAAAAAAGAGGAAGAGCTGGAAATAGGAGGCGAAGAGGAACTTACAGAAGAGGCTGAAATAGAGGGCGAAGAAAACCCTGAAATTATCATAGAAGAAGAGGAAGAAAAGAAAGAAGCTATTGAAGAGAAACAGGAAGAACTTCCAAAAGAAACAAAACCTGAAGAGCAAGATCCCAAAAAAGGATTCTTCGCAAAACTCAAAGAAAAATTCATATCACCAGATAAGAAAGAAGGCATGCTAAAAAGAATAAAGGAAAAGATAGTCACAACAACAATCTCAGGAAAAAAATTCGAAAAGATATTCTGGGACTTAGAGCTTGCACTTCTGGAAAACAATGTTGCACTGGAAGTAGTGGAAAAGATCAAGGAAGACCTAAGAAAGAATATCGTAGACGTGCAGATAAAAAGGGATGACCTAAACAAGATAATAACAACATCACTAAAAAAGAGCATAGAAGAGGTCCTAAGCGTAGAGCCAATAGACATTGAATCATTGGCAAGAGCAAAAAAGCCATACGTGATATGCTTCGTGGGAGTCAACGGCTCGGGGAAAACAACAACAATAGCCAAGATGGCGAAATGGTTCCAGAACAAAAACCTGACTCCAGTAATAGCTGCAGGAGACACATTCAGGGCAGCAGCAATAGAACAGATAGAAGAGCACGCAAATAAGATTGGGGTAAAGCTAATCAAGCATGATTACGGCAGCGATGCAGCCGCAGTGGCATTTGATGCAATAAAGCACGCCGAAGCAAAGGGAAAAGACATAGTGCTTATAGACACTGCAGGCCGCCTGCATTCAAACAAGGATCTCCTAGATGAGCTTAAAAAAGTAATTAGGGTCTCAAAACCCGACTTAACACTGTTCATCGGGGAAAGCATCACAGGAAACGACTGCGTTGAGCAGGCAAAGGAGTTCAACGAGGCAGTTGGCATCAACGGGATAATCCTTGCAAAGGCTGACATAGATGAGAAGGGGGGAGCAGCACTCTCAGTATCCTATGTGACAAAAAAGCCAATAATATTCATAGGCACAGGCCAGGGCTACGAAGACCTAGAGCCATTCAAAAAAGAGAAGATATTATCGAACCTAGGGCTTTAAGATAAGCTCTTTGGCAACATCAAGCATTTCCTTCTGTATTTTCTTATGGCTGTACTGCACCTCTACATTTATGTAAGGTATATTGTTAGAATATGACCACCATGACAGGCTCCCATCTTCCCCCATTTCCCCAGTCTCCTGCAGCACAACATTATAGCCCCTCCCCTTAAGCTCATCAAAGTCCTTCTCCCTTGTGACAAAAAAGAAATCGTCCGGATCCTTTTTCTTTGTTACATGCACCTTGCCCCCGGACTTGGCTTCATAGCTCTCGCCTTTGAAAGTATTGACAGTCATGCCATTATTCTGGTTATTGTGCAAGGATATTATCCCATTATAGCCCTCAAGCATTGATGTCATGGCATCTCCAAGCTTTACAGCCTCCCCTATAGCCTTTTCCTTCATTTCTTCTGGAACCTTATCCCATTTTAGAGTGTTCCTTTCAAGGCTTTCCCTTGCGCCATCGTAAGAGAATATCCTGTTAGGGTCCACCTTAAAACTTACCCTATCATCATTGTCAAGAGTGAATCTCACCCATCTCTCTTTTTTTCCTGGAATCAAGTCAGAAAGATAGATTAAGTTGGGTCCTTCCTCTAAAGCCAAACCTATACCTGTTGTCTCATCCCTGTGCATCGCAGTCAGGACATAGGAATCCCTTGACAAGTCCCCGCACAGCTGGAACACCACTTGCGAATCTCCAACAGAATATTCTTTTGGGACACATTCCCGCATATGCAATGCCTCATGCTTTTCAGCATTATCTTCTAATGACATGGCCGGAAAAGCCAAGGCAGCAGAAACTATAAGCGCTGTAAGCCCGTGTTTTGCTTTCATCAGAAAATAAGAGCACAAAGACTTTTATAAAGCTTCTTGCTCTTTCAGGATAAAGTTTTATATAGTCAATTAACAATACTTTGTTATTATGAAGAAGGCGCAGGTTACTCTTTTCGTAATACTTGGGATAGTCATCGCTTCGGCGGTAATTTTTTCAGCATACTTGTTTAGGAGCGCCCCTGCCGGGGAGGAGGAAATGGTGGAAACTATTGGTGAGATAAAGGGGGTAGAGGAATTCAGGCAGGAGATGCTCTCATGTCTAGAGGCTGACATCGCCGATGGGCTTATCACAATAGAGATGCAGGGAGGCTACTATGAGCTTCCTGATCAAAGCCTCGAAGGCATAACTGCATATTACTTATATCAAGGGAAAGAAGCATTGCCAGGTCTTGGAAATATCGAGGATGAGCTGGAGGCGTATTCAGAAAACACTGTGTGCCTTGATACATTAGCAGGCAATGCTGAAATCGGCATGGCAGATGCTGAAGTTAGCATAGGCGAAGGGCTTATAAGAATTACAGTTGACATTCCTGCTGTGCTTAAAACAGAAGATGCGATGATTGAAGCACAATCCGGATATATAATAGAACTCCCTTCAAGCCTGAGGGAGAAGATGGGGCTTGCAGGCAAGGTGGTTGAGAGCGAAGCCAGGCATAGGGGAATGATAAGCCTGACTATGCTTTCCGAATATAACATAACGGCCACAACGACGGGCAGCAGGATTGTTGTCTATGAAATCGATGATGAGCTTCTCCAGCAGTCCTACGGGGATGCAAAGCTGAGGTTTGCTACAAAATGGTAAGAATTATTCTTGCACTGCTCTGTATAACTGCCCTATTATCCTCCATGGCGCTAGGAGCCGAATGCGATACACTGGACTGCTGCATTATCGGGAAGTTCAATGTTATTGGAGAAGGCATATCTATAGCAAAGATTGAAGATGCTGAAACATCACAAGAAAAGGATTACATCAAGATTTCAGGTGAGGAAACTGTCACTGTAATCTGGGAAGAAGAAGGCGAACCTATCGAGAAAGATATCATGAAGCTGAAAGGCTTTCTTGATGAGGGAGGGAGGTTTGAGGGGGAGGCCTTAGGCACAATAATGCTGGAAGGGATAAAGATATATGAAGGAGCCAATATTGCTTACATCCTGCCTAATGAAAAAGTCCTGATAAAGGAAGGGGATTTTGAATACAACAAGGTCAAATTCAACGCCGCCTCATACACTGGAGTCGATGGCAATAAGGTTAAAGGGGAATACTGGATGGATTTTGCAGGAGAAAAAGTGATGGTTGATGGCGAGGCAGAGTTGATTAAAGGGAATATAATCTCACTTTCAGAAAGCTCGAAATTGAGGGTAAAGGATTATGAAATAATCGCAACAGAGGATGGCACAAGGGCTTATTTCAAGAAAGAGAAGGATGCGAATTATGATGGCCCTGCAGTTTTTATGTACAAACGCCCTATTAAAGACAATGGAAAAACAGTCCTTTACAGCGAGTACAGGATTGTTGGGAAAACAGGCTTCAATAAAATTGATGGCGGGGATTATGCTTTTGTCTATGAGGGCAAGGATTCAGCAACACAGGCAGTACACTTTAACTTCAAGGACACTGACCACATGGATGTGAGCAACAGCAATCTAAAAGCAGTTGAATCCGGTGGGGTTTTGGCCTCTCTTGCTTTCAATGCCCCTATAGGTGCAGAAACTGATGGTGAAATGCTTTTTGTCAAGACAGGCGATAGGATAGAAACGGTTTCTGAAAGCGACCTTGAGCTTCCTGCCAAAAATACAATAATCACTGTGACAGAAAAGAATAAGCCTAAGCAGGTCTTTAAGTATGATTCTAAGATCAAGGAAATACAAGATGATGCAGGGGAACTGCTTATGAGACAAAAGCCAGTAAGCGAGATTCTCAATCAGGGATTTGGTGCGGAAAAGGCAAAGCGCTTCATGCAGAAGCACGGCTGCCTCGTGGTCGGCAGCGAAAAGATAATGCTATACAAGGAGGAGCTTTTGAGGGACAGGTCTCCGGACTTCAGCTACAAGAGGATAATAAATTCAATTGACACAGACAAATACACCAAGTCTGCAATAGCTGGGATTATAGGCACAGAATCTCATTTTAACAAGGACGCCAAATCCTCAACTGGCTGTGCCGGCCTTATGCAGCTGTGCTCGGGAGCGGCCCGGGGCACCGGGGCTTGTGACCAGAGGGGATGCTCTTACGGTGATTACAGGTATCAGCCTGATGTAGCAATCCCGGCAGGCTATGCCCTCCTCCTTAAGAAGATGATTGCCATAAAGACTTTCAGCACTAGGAAAGACGACAACTTCCTTATGCTCTCGCTTGCAGCATACAATGCAGGCGAAGGGATTATAGGAAAGGCTATCAAGAAGGCTGGCGCCAATGCAAATTTTGAGAAGGTAATGTCCCATCTTACCCCTGAGATGATAAAGGATAACATAAGGTCAATAAACACCCTTGAAAAGGCCAAGAAAAGGAAGGATACAATACCCTGCTATGTTGGAAAAGTAATGTACCTAAGAGCTTTATTCGTCGAGGAGTTTGAAGGAACACAGGCTTCTGATGATGCCTCTCCGCAGGAAACTTTCCAAGATTAAGCTGTGCCTTTGCCTAAACTAAAAAGGTTTAAATACTAATTCTCTTATTACCAGCTTATGGGATATGATGCCAAAAACGCAACAATACTTGGCTTGATTGGAAATATCTTCCTTTTCATTATTAAGCTTATCGTTGGAGTTCTTACTGGGAGCATTGCCGTGATATCTGAAGCAGTGAACTCTTTCACTGACATCCTTAGCGCAATAGTGGTGTTCATATGCGTGAAGATATCAAGGAAAAGGCCAGACAAAAGCCACCCTTTTGGCCATCACAGGGCAGAGCCGATTGCTGGGCTTGTCGTGGCAATACTGGCAGCTGTACTTGGTGTGGAAATAATCAATTATGCTATAAGAAATGTTATAGTAGGAGACTATGCTATTTTGGGCTTTCTTGCAATATCTGTGCTTTTGGTAACAATCCTGGTTAAGGCCGCAATGGCAGCATATTTATTCAAGACAAGCAGGAAAAGGAACAGCCCGGCAATAAAAGCTATGGCAATAGACTGCAGGAATGACGTAATAGTAGCAGCTACAGCATTAATTGGAGTGGCAGGGAACTACTTTGGCTTCAGAATACTTGACCCTATTGCTGCGATTGTAATTGGACTTTATGTCATCAAGCAAGGATACAACATAGGGAAGGAAAACATAGATTATCTTGTTGGGAAAGCCCCGCCTCAATGGCTGATTAAAAAAGTCAAGAAAGCGGCATCAAGCATTAAGGGAGTAAAAGGGGTTCATGATGTCAAGGCGCATTACGTCGGAAGCTTCATCCATGTCCAGGTCCATATAGAGGTGGATAAGAAGATTACCCTGCAGAAGGCCCACACTATTGGCAAGACGGTTGAAAAGGCTGTCATATCAATACCGGATTTCCAGAAAGCATTTGTACATATAGACCCTATTTAATCATCTAGGCACTGCCAATAATCTTCTGTGATTTTTTTTGCTGTCTTCTCATCTGCTGCAAAGCAGCTTCCTATTACTTTTCTCTTGCCTAGGACTGCGTAAGAAGTAAGGCCTTCATCACATACTTGTAATTCTTCTCCATTACATCCAGAATCAAGCACTGTATAGCCGCTAAAGCTTCCAATGCATTTAGGGTCTTTATTCCAGAGGTAAGCACTAATTTCCCCGTTGTCACAAACTTTTGTGAGCGTCTCTCTTGGGGTGTGCGTTTCTACTGCTGCTGTTGCGCATCCGAACATCAATGGCAGAAGTGTCAAGCCTAGTAATTTTCTTGTCATTTTTATCCTCCTTTATTTGTGAAGATTAGGATTATAAGATAGGATTAATAAAGTTTTCGTCCCTTGAAGCTGTGCATTGGCAGCCTGCGCTGGCTTCATCTGAGGCAGATGGCTGTTAGTTTTCTCTTATCTGGCGATCCCCGCCAACAAGCCTCGCCAATACCTGGCTTCCAACAAACTTTAAATACTTTCCTCACAACCCAATTAGCATGCTCAAGCAGGCAATACTGGTAAGGCAGGATTTGAAGATGGACAAGGGCAAGATGGCTGTGCAGGTAGCCCATGCCTCTGTGGATGCTGTACTGAAATCAGACAGGAAAATGGTACAGGACTGGAAAGAAGAGGGGATGAAGAAGATAGTGATGAAAGTCCCTGGGAAGAAAGAATTGATAAGATACATGCAGGAAGCCAAGGATTTTGGCTTGAAGACAGCCTTAATAACAGATGCTGCCAAGACTTTTTTTAATGAGCCTACTACTACCTGTTTAGCCATAGGCCCGGATGAGGAAGAAGAGATAGACAAGGTAACTGGAAAACTGAAGATTCTTTAACGAAAAGCTTAATATACCCCCTATAAATACCTCTTTCCTACAATGAAAACACTATTCTCACTGGAAAACACCATAGTAGACTACGTGGCACATGTGGAGGACAGCTTTCTTGAAAAATACGCCCTAAGCAAGGGGGGCTTCAACCTTCTGGGAGAAGACAAGGTAAAGGAAATAGGGAATAACGCAGGCGAGGCAGAGAGGCATGCCGGCGGGGCAGGAGCTAATGTGCTTCATGGATTCCACAACCTTGGAGGGGAGGCATTGTTCTGCGGCTCAATAGGGACAGATGAAGACAGCGAATACTACACAAAACAGCTTAAAAAGGCAAAAATCAAGCTAGCGCTCGCAGAAAAAGAAGGGCCAAACGGCATATGCTACGCACTAATAACCCCTGATAACCAGAGGACATTCGCACTCTCAAGGGGCAACTCAATAAGCCTCTGCATAAAAGACATCCCTTTTGAGGATATCCGCGGCTGCTGGGGCCTCCACACGACTGCTTACGCATTAGACCATCCTGAAGAGACAGTTGAGGCAGCAATGAAAGAGGCAAGGGGGTACAATGTTGGGGTGAGCTTTGACCTCGCTTCAGTAGCTTCAATTGACAGGCACAGCAGAAGGATGGAAAATCTCATAAAAATGAGCTGCAACATAGTGTTCGCAAACGAGGAAGAGGCATTTGCATTCACAGGCTACCCAGAAGACAAGGCTGCAAGAGAGATAGCAAAGATGTGCAACATAGCCATTGTGAACCTAGGCAAGTGCGGGACTTATGTTGCGTTTGCAGATGAGCTGCACAGGGTCCATGCCTACGACGTTAAGGTAGCAAACACTAATGGTGCAGGTGATGGCTTTGTGGCAGGCTTTCTTTATGCGATGATGTTAGGCCATAGCCCAAGGGACTCTGCTTTTTCAGGAAGCTATTATGCCTCAAAGATTGTGGAAATAGAGGGTACCAAGCTAGATTACCGCCCAGATATCGAGACCGTCATATGAAACACGGAGACATCAAGACTAGGATAAATGAGTTTGTTCTTGATAATGGCGAAGAGCTTATCAGCAAGAACCTTATGCTTGCAATAAGGGATATAGACCATGGAGCCATTGTTGTTTTGAAAGACGTAAGGGATTCTATTGCTTCATTCCTTAAGAATACCGTTGGATTCAAGACAGACAGTTTCGGCAGTGCCCTAAGCCTGTTTGAGAACTTGGGCTATGAAGTTGTTGGCGGCTCGCTTTACGGCAAGGATGCTTCTGTGCTTGAGGCAAAGAAAAACAAGCCTATAGAGCTTGAGGCCAAGGTTGAAGTTAGCCGTAAGAAATTTAGCCAAATCCAGCACAGGCTTCTTGGCAGAGGCACATGTGTAGCAAGCGTGACCGAAAAGAACTACCTCTTTGATAAGGGTGAAGAGCTTGAGAGCAGAGGTTCTCTTTTAAGGCTGAGGGTCGAGGAAGTGATGTTCAGCAACGAAAAGAATATGCGCAAGAAGTACAGGCTCACTTACAAGGGCCCCAGGGAAGAATCAGAATTGAATAAAAGGGTAGAGATAGAGATTGATGTCAACAAGCCTTTAGAAGCTTCTAAGCTCCTTGAGATGCTAGGTTATGAAAAGGCTGGATGCTATCACAAGAAGAGGGAAATCCACGATTTTGGTGAGACAAAAGTCTTTCTTGACCAGGCTTGCAAGAGCGAAAGGCTTTTCATTAGCGGGCAGGAAATTTGGGAAGATGATATTGGCAAGATGCCTCCTGTTAGTGAATGGAGGACCTTTGTTGAGGTTGAAGGCCCTAATGAGAAAGCTATAAAAAAGACATTATGGTGGGACTTAGGCATATGGTTCTATAAGAACATAAAGCAGAGCTATATCGACATTCTTTAGGAAGCCTGTGTTGGAGCTTTTGATTGCTCTTAAAAACTTAACCTCTGAAACAAAGCAGTAATTGCGGCTGCTAAAAATTAATCCTAGAATCCTCGCGCCCGGACTCGAACCGGGAACCTTTCGGTAACGGCTGGCTGCCTTTCATCCTTTGCATAATGCAACGTCAGGCAGCGTCTACAGCCGAACGCTCTACCATTGAGCTACGCGAGGCTAAAAAGAAAATTAAAGTAAGAAATATATAAATCTATTGGTTTTCCTCGAGTTCCTGGGCGTAGCTGTGGAATCCGGCATTGTTGGACTTTATGTGGGCAACCCTGCCGCCTGCAGTCTTGTACTTGAGCAGTGCATGGGGCAGCATAAGCTTCCCGACAATGCCAAGCTTTGACTTGACCTCATAAGAGATTATCCTTTCCTCGCCTTTCACAAGTTCAGGTATCTCCCATATCATCCTTATGCCCTTCTCGCCCTTCTGCATCTTTGAAGGCTTCAAGGTAGCAAACTTCGCAGACGGATGGATTATGGAAGGCAGGAACTCCACCAATGAAAGATGCCTGATGGTGCCCCTGGTCTTGTTCTTCACATGGAGCAGCACCTTCAGCTCCGACATTCCGTCAGCCGTCTTCTTTACTGTCAAGATCTCTTTCCTTATCATGACTTTTCTGGTAAAGAGATAAACTACAACTCCGGCAAATGCAAGTATGCCCAATACGGCAAAGAACAGCGGCCTGTAATCAATGCTTACCTGAACCGTGTACTGCCTTTCAGGATTTATGGTGACAACCCAGGAGACCTTGTCTTCTTCAAAAAGTGTTGGGGCAACATTGTACTTTGCAAACATTCTCTGCATGCTGCTCAGGCTTATTGAAAAGGATTCCTGGACTGGGGTGTTGCCATAGTTTGACTTTGTGATTGTTATCTCAGAATAGAGGAAGCCTGAGCTTGACTCTTCCTTCTCCTTTACGTCAACATTTTCAGTCACTGTAAATGTAAAGCTGCCTTTCCTTACGAGCTTGTCACCTGAGTAAACCCTGAAGTTAAGCTGATAATCGCCTGCTTCTGTAAGGGCAGGGATGGAAAACTTGAAGTTTTCTGTCCTCTCCTGCTTTGGGAAGAACTCTATGCTCCTCTCATCACTGAATATCCCACTGCTGACATATATCTTTACATTTGGCAGCTTCGTGTTGAGCTTGTTGTTCAGGATAATGTCAAAATTCAGCTCGCCAGAAGGGTTAACCTTCTCAGGCATGGAACTGCTTATGCTGAGGATGTCGCTTGGTGGCACAACCCTCACGACAAAGTAATAATCCTCCTTGACAGAAGTATCTGTGAGGGAGTTTAGCTTGATAAAAGTAGCATAATTCTCCTCATAGGGAACATCTTCTTTGAGCTTAAGCAGCACTTTTAGGTCCTTCTTCTCATGCCCTTGCAAGTCAATCCTAGTGGGGGAAACTATCACGTACTCAAACCTGCTCGACTCAAGGCTGGCATAAGGGTCTGATTGGATATTCAGTTTCTGTATCTTTGAGTCATCATTCTCTATAGTCACGGTAAACTCGGCAACTCCTCCAGCTTCAAGATACGTTGGCCCTTTATGCGTGATAATGACATTGGCGCTTACAGATGCTGCCAATAGAATTAACATTAATACTACTATACTAAGCTTGCGTTTCATAGTTTCCCTCCTTCTTTATGAATATAGATGAAGTGTTTATATATTTAAAGATTATGTTTGGAATTTCCAGGGAATTCATTTAGAAATCACCACCTTGGAGGGTTATAATTCTCAGTTATTTTTTCAATATCTCTTGCAGTTTCTACGAGTTTCCTTCTCCTATCCAGTGCTGTTTTGCTATTTCCTTTCGGGATGAACGGAAGCAAGAATCCGCTAATCCTCCCAAACCCACTCTTCTTCCTAAGATACATGGTAGCGCCATCTTTTCTAAGGTGGATGGCAACATCGGGGCTTACTTTCTTGCCGTCAAAGATATAGACTGGTTTATCCTTATCCTTATTGTTCCCTAATTTCACATAATCCTCCACATCCTTTAAGCTGCACACCGGATGATATCTTATAAGGTCCAAACAAATAACTGATTTATCATCATAATTCCTGAACTTATCCACTGTATTTTTTACAGAAGAAATAAGGAGCTTCTGGAGATTATTCTTCAGCGCCTTTGCACGAACAAGGTGCCTGTAAGGCCTGAACTCGAAATTTAGCACAAGATAATCAGGATCTGTATCATCTTTAAAATCTTTTACTTCATAGAAATTTGCCAGCTGCACTTCATTTTCCAGACCCATCTTACATCAGTTAGTGGTTATAAATAAGTGCTATATAAATCTTTTCTAAGTTTTATGAAAAATTACATGTGTTCTTTATAAAAGGCTTAACCAGACAAAAAAGTGTCTGTCAAGTCTCGTCTTGATGCTCAATAGGGAAAGTGAGAGCTATGCTCTCCTAATAAAAGCCAAAAAGAACTTCCACGCCGACAAATCCAAAAGCGCAAACTGCCAACTTTTATACTTTATCAAGACCTAAGTTGACAATCAAAAAAGAAACATTTATAAATACCTCCTTACTCCCTAATTTCCAATCCAAACAGGTCAGAAATTGCCTGTTTAATAAACTGCCGCTTATTTCTCTATAGGCGACCGCAGGTCCGATGTCTAGAGACCTGCTGCTTCACAGAGATGAAGTAAGTACACGGCAAAAAGGTAAATAACTATGGGTGGAGCTAACCGTATGCACAGGCCCCGAAGGGGAAGTATGCAAGTTTGGCCTAGAGTTCGGGCTAAAAAGCAGACTCCAAGGGTAAAATCCTGGGCTGCTTCCAAAGAGGTTAAGCTTTTGGGATTTCTGGGCTATAAGGTAGGTATGACTCATGTTCTCATAAAGGATCAGAACCAGAATTCCCCAACAAAAAACCTAAATGTGGCGAAAGCAGCGACTATAATAGAATGCCCCCAAATAAAAGTCAAAGGCATCCGTTTCTACAAGGGTTCGGATTTTGGGCTTAGGCTAGCGGGTGAAATTAATACGGATAAGGTGGATAAAGAACTTCTGAGAAAACTAGGCAAATCAAAGAAGAAAGAGAATGTTCCAGAAGAATACGATGAGATAAGGGCTGTTGTGTACACGCAGCCAAAGCTTACCTCAGTAAAGAAGAAGAAGCCCGATGTCCTTGAGATTAGCCTGGGGGGAGAGAATAAGGAGAAAAAGCTTGAGTTTGCAAAGCAGCTTCTAGAAAAGGGTGCGAAAATAGAGGATGTATTTAAAGAGGGGCAGCTAGTTGATATTCATTCAGTAAATAAAGGAAAGGGCTTCCAGGGCACTGTGAAGAGGTTTGGTGTCAAGATAAGGCAGCATAAGTCTGAAAAGACTAAAAGGGGAATAGGAAACCTTGGTGCCTGGACTCCGAAGAAGGTACAGTTCACCGTTCCCCAGCCTGGCAAGATGGGTTATCATCTCCGAACTGAGTACAATAAGCTAGTGCTGAAAGTGGGGGAGAAGCCTGAACAGGTAAACCCCAAAGGCGGATTTTTACGTTATGGAAATGTAAAAGGCGACTATATAATAGTAGTAGGTTCTGTTCCAGGGCCTGTAAAAAGGATTATGGCAATAACAGAACCCATAAGGTTTCAGCCGAAATTTAAGCTTCAGAAGCCTATGATTAGCTATATAAGCAAGGAGTCCAAACAGAGAAGATGAAAGCTGAAATATTAAATCTGGATGGTAGCAAGAAGGGAGATATTGAGCTTCCAAAACAGTTTAGTGAGGAGTACAGGCCTGACCTTATAAAGAGGGCTGTTATTGCTATCCAAAGCCATAACAGGCAGTCTACTGGTACGGCCCCTAAAGCAGGGACCAGGCCTTCTGCAAAGACATCAAAGAGAAGGAGGAAGTACAGGGGCAGCTATGGCAAGGGCATTTCAAGAGTTCCAAGAAAAGTGCTCTCTAGGCATGGTACGCAGTTCTCCTGGACAGGGGCATTTGCGCCAGGAACTGTTGGCGGAAGAAGGGCACACCCTCCCAAAGCCGAGGAAGACTTTGCATTAAAAATAAACACTACTGAAAGAAAAAAAGCGATACGTTCAGCCATTGCTGCAACATCCATTAAGGAAATTGTTGTGAAAAGGGGGCATAAGTTAAGCAGGGAAGTCCCAATAGTTCTTGACTCTGCAGTTGAAGATATTAAAAAAACCAGCGAAGCCACAAAGATGCTTACAAACATGGGCATGCAGGGCGAGCTAAAAAGATTAGAATCTAAAAAAGTAAGGGCTGGTAGGGGAAAGAGCAGGGGGAGGAAGTATTCCAAGAAAAAAGGGCCTTTATTCGTGGTTTCAGGAAAATGCTCATTGCAAAAATCCGCATCTAACATACCTGGAGTTGATATAATCAGTGTAGAATCTCTTAATGCTGAGCTGTTGGCACCAGGCACCCATCCGGGAAGGCTCACCATATGGAGCGAGAAAGCTCTAGGGAGGATGGCCAAGGAAAGGCTATTCATGAGAAAATGAAACACGCATTAGATATAATCAAATATCCGATTGCAACAGAGAAGGCAATAAGGATAATGGATATTGAAAACAAGCTTATGTTCATAGTCCAGAAGAAGGCTACAAAGTCTGAGATTAAGAAGGCGGTTGAAGAGATATTCAAGGTGGTAGTAAAGAAAGTCAATACCGCAGTGCTTCCAAACGGCAAGAAGAAGGCATATGTTTCGCTAGCTCCTGAAACGCCAGCGAGGGATGTTGCCACACAGCTAGGGCTGTTATAAAAATGGGAAAAAGGCTAATTTCACAGAGGAGAGGAAGGGGAACATTTACTTACAGGGCTCCAAGCCACCGTTACAAAGGAATGATTAAGCATAGGGTAATTGATGAAACAGAAAGAACTGGTTTCATTCAGGGCAAAGTGCTGGACATAATGCACTGTCCCGGCCATAATGCCCCCCTTGCAAGAATCAGGTTCGAAAACAAGGAAGAAATCAAGATTGCAGCCCCAGAAAAACTGAAGGTCAATGACATGGTAGCCTCAGGATTCTCGGCTCCAGCACAAACCGGGAACACTCTTCCTTTAAGGAATATCCCTGATGGTACACTTGTCTACAATATAGAGTCCAGGCCTGGAGACGGGGGGAAGTTTGTAAGGAGCTCAGGCGGGTTTGCAAGGCTTGTGGCACATACGGTCTCTAAGGCAACAATAATCCTTCCGTCAAAAAAACAGAAAGTACTTGATGATCGGTGCAGGGCCACCATAGGCACTATCGCTGGAGGCGGGAGGAAGGATAAGCCATTCCTTAAGGCAGGGAAGAGAATGGCGGCAATGAGGGCCAGAAACAAGCTTTACCCCAGGACTAGCGGGGTAGCTATGAATGCTGTAGACCATCCGTTCGGCTCAGGGAGGGGGAGGCACGTAGGCAAGCAAAAGACGCCGCCAAGGAACGCGCCGCCAGGAAGGAATGTCGGGCAGATTAAAGCAAGGAGGACAGGAAAGAAGAAGTAAAATGGCAAAGAAAATATTCAACTACAGGGGGAAAACCCTAAACGAGCTGCAGGAGATGGATCTTAAGGATTTCGCAAAACTCCTTCCAGCTAGACAGAGAAGAACGCTCACAAGGGGCTCAACAGAGCTAATAAAAAGATTGATTGAAAAGGTAAGGAAGTTTAAGGCAGGGAAGAAGAAAAAGCCTGTCAAGACGCACTGCAGGAATGCGGTAGTCATCCCTGAGATGGTTGGAATTATAATCCACATCTACAATGGGAAGTCATTCATCCCTGTGGAGATAACAGAAGATATGCTGGGGCACTACTTAGGAGAGTTTGCGGCTACCCGAAACAGGGTGCAGCACTCAGCTCCAGGTGTTGGCGCTACTAGGTCAAGTGCTGCTGTATCAGTCAAATAAACATGAAAGAAGACAATAAGGCAATGGCAAAGGGCATTGGAGTTACAGTGTCCACAAAGCAGAGCATTGAAATATGCAACTTTATTAGAGGGAAGAAGGTTAGCGTTGCTAAGGAAATGCTGAAAAAGGTAATAGCCAAAAAGCTTGCCGTTCCGATGAAGAGGTTTAACAGGGACACTGGCCACAAGAAAGGAATTGGGCCTGGGAGGTTTCCCATGAAAGCCGCCTCTGAAATATTAAAGCTTTTGAAGTCAGCAGAGAGCAACGCAATAAACCTCGGCCTTAATACTGACGTATTGAATATCAGCTCAATTATGGCAAATAAGGGTGAAGGCCAATGGCGCTACGGAAGGCAGAAGCGCAGGAAGATGAAGAGGTCAAACATCTCTATTCTTGTTGAAGAAGCTGAAGTAAAGTCTGCAGTTAAGAAGGCTGGGGATAAGCAGCCCGAGAAGAAAGAAGAGGCTACTGTTGAAAAGCCAAAAAAAGAAGTAGTACCAGAGAAGCCAGCTGCTAAAGAAAAGAAACAGGTTGCTAAAAAAGAAGAAAGTAAGCAGCCTGAGAAGAAAGCAGAGGCTACTAAAGAAAGCAAGGCTGCTGTTGAAGAAAAGACAAAAACTCCAAAGGAGGAAAAGAAATGATAGAGAGAAAGTTCGTAGCTGAAAAACTTAAGGAACTGCAGATACAGAAGTTTATGGCAAAACAAATTGGCAAGGGCAAGTACAGCTACTTTGAAATCAAGAAAACTCCGCTTGGAGAAAAAGTAATAATCTACACATCAAGGCCCGGGCTAGTTGTGGGTAAAAAAGGAGAAAACATAAACCTTCTTACACATGCATTAAAGAACAGGTTCAATCTTGAGAACCCCCAGATAGAGGTTACAGAAGTGGCTAATGCTGATATGGATGCACAGACCTTAGCAGAAAACATAGTCAGCATAATGGAGAGGTTTGGGCCGAAGAGGTTTAAGTCATTGGGCTATAAGACTCTTCAGAGGATAATGGATGCAGGGGCCATGGGGGCAGAAATAATCATAGGCGGAAGGGGAGTTCCAAGCAGCAGGGCAAGAAGCTGGCGCTTCTACGCTGGATACCTAAAGAAATCAGGGGACATAGCAGAGTCTGAAGTGCTTAAAGGGCAGTGCGTAGCTAATCTCAAGTCAGGCTCTGTAGGCGTCAAGGTTCAGGTAATGCTTCCAAACACCCCGCTGCCGGACTACATAAAAATAAAGGATCCTGAAAGTAAGGAGATCAAGGTGGAGGAAGTTGTGGAAAAAGAAGAAACTCCAGAAGAGGAGCCTAAGAAAAAAACAGCAAAGAAGAAAGTAAAGAAAAAAGCAGTAAAGAAAAAGAAAGAAAAATCCAAGGAGGACGGAGATGCCAAAGATAAAGCCTAGAGAGCTAAGGGAGATGAGCATAGAAAGCATTGAAGAGAAGCTTTTGGATTTGAAAAGAGAACTATCAAAGATAAACGCAAAACTATCCTCAGGAACGGTTCCTGAAAATCCAGGGGGAATAAGGGAAGTCAAGAAAACAATTGCACGCATGCTTACGATTATCACAGAAAAGAAGAAACAGCCTGAAAAGAAAGAACTGCCAAAAGAACACAAGCCTGCAGCGGAGAAACAGCCTGAAAAGAAAGAACTGCCAAAAGAACACAAGCCTGCAGCGGAGAAACAGCCTGAAAAGAAAGAACTGCCAAAAGAACACAAGCCTGCAGCGGAGAAACAGCCAAAAAAAGAACTAAAACAAAAGAAGCCGGCTGCTAAAAAAGAAGAGGCTGCTGAGGAACCTAAGGAGGAAGCAAAATGATGGGTGCTGCCTATAGCCTCATTAAGAAGTACAGGAGACGTGTAGTAAGCAGGCTTTTGGATAAAAACAGCAAAACTTTATTGGATATTGGATGTGAAGACCTCACATTCTACAACAAGCTAAAAGACAAGTACAAGATAACACTCGCAGACCTTTCTCCGAGGAACAAAAAAATAAGAAAAGAGGACATACAAAAACTAAGCTTCAAGAACAATTCCTTTGACATCGTACTGTGCCAGGAAGTGCTGGAACATGTCCCAAACCCGGTAAAGGCGATGAAAGAGCTCAAAAGGGTAGCTAAGAGCCAGTTAATAATCACAATTCCAAACGAGCCGTACTTTACGCTCTTTAGGTTCCTTAACTGGGACAAAGGGCACCTCTGGGCAATACGGCCGGAGGCGCTAAAGGCTTGCTTTGGAGAACCCTCATATGAAAGCAAAATGTTTTGCAAGAGATATTATGTAGGGATTTGGAACTTCAACAGAAAGGAGGTCGGGAAAAAGCAATGAGTGACGTTTGCCCTAAATGCGGGTTACCAAAGGACCTTTGCGTCTGCGCAACTATAGCGAAGGAAGAGCAGAAGATTCAGGTGAAGACTGTTAAGCGCAAGTTCGGAAAGGTAATAACGCTGGTACAGGGCATCGACAGCAAGAGCCTTGACATAAAGGGGCTGGCCAAGAAGCTCAAGTCCAAGCTTGCGTGCGGTGGCACGGTGAAGCAAGGGATAATAGAGCTTCAGGGCAGCCATGTGTTGAGAGTCAAGGTTCACTTGGTCGAGTTGGGCTTTCCTAAGGAAAGCATCCAGGCAGGCTGAAGATGCTCACGCCGGAAAACGTAACCAGGCATGACCTGATAGGGCTTGGCATTAAAATTGTCAAGTCTTCCAACAAGGCACTTGTTGGAAAGAGAGGGAAGATTGTGGACGAAAGCAGGAACACAATCACAATAAGCAAAGGGAAAAGCTTAAATAAGCTCATAAAATCCACAATTACCTTCCAGACAATTATTGGAGGGAAAAAAGTGGAGGTTGAAGGGAAAGTGATGATAGGAAGGCCTGAGGAAAGGCTGAAAAAACGTTGAAAATGGCAAAAAAGGAAAAGACAAGGAAAATAGGCATAGAGGTAAAGGCTCCTAAAGAGGTGTGCGAAGACCCAAACTGCCCATTCCATGGGAAAATAAAGCTAAGGGGCAGAATCTTTAAGGGCAAAGTTATCAAGGTAGACTTGAACAGGACAGCCACAGCAGAATGGGAAAGGCTATACCACCTCCATAAGTATGAAAGATTCGAAAAAAGAAGAAGCAAGATTAGAGTGCATAATCCTCCCTGCATAAATGCGTCCGTAGGGGACAAGGTCACAATAGCTGAATGCAGGCCAATTAGCAAGACTAAAAGTAGTGTCATAATTGAAAAGGAAAAATGAAAGCAGTAAAATCACGGATAGTGAAATCGCTTCCCGTAGGTTCAATAGTTGAAACCTGCGATAACTCGGGGGCTAAAGTGGTAAAAATAGTTAGCGTAAAAGGCCACAAGACAGTTAAGAGGCAGAAGCCTTCTGCCGGAGTAGCTGACTTCGTAATGGTTTCAGTAATCAAAGGGAAGCCAGACGTAAGGAAACAAGTCATGCCTGCTGTTGTAGTAAGGCAGAAGAAGGAATACAGGAGACCAACTGGCGAAAGGATAAAATTCGAAGACAATGCTGTTGTTATATTGAAAGATGAAAAAGGCAATCCGAAAGGGACAATATTCAAAGGGCCGATAGCAAAAGAAGCGGCAGAGAGATGGCCTGGAATAGCAAAGCTTGCGTCTATATTGGTGTAAAATGGAAAAAGAATGGAACAAAGGATGGAGAAGGAGCATTCAGCCTAGAAAACAGCACAAATACGTGTATAATGCCCCATTGCACATAAGGCAGAAGCTTATGGGAGCCCATCTCTCAAAAGATCTCGCATCCAAATATGGTATAAAGACTTTGCCGGTAAAAAAGGGCGATACCGTAAAGGTAATGAGGGGGCAATTCAAGAAAAAGGTTGGTAAGGTAACAGGTATGCAATTGAAGAAAGGATGTGTGCGAATAGAAGGAGTGGAGCAAGTAAAGAAAGACGGAACAAAAGCCCTCTACCCCATAAAGCCTTCAAATATAATGATTACGGAACTTAACATAGACGACAGGAAAAGGAAAAAGATAATTGACAGGAGAAATGTGAAGAAAAATGGTTAAGAATCATCTCTTAAGATTGGACGCGCCAAAGGCATGGCCTATAGCCCGCAAAGGCTCAGTATACTTGCCAAAGACAAGAGCTGGTGCTCATGGCTTTCAGGAAAGCGTGCCATTAAGTCTGGTATTAAGGGAGATGCTGAAGCTTTCAAGGACGCTAAAGGAGACAAAGGCACTGATTAACTCTGGCAAGATACTCATCAATTCTAAGGTAAGGAAAGACCATAAGTTCGCAGTGGGGCTCATGGATGTAATAAGCATACCGGAAATCGGAAAGCAGTACAGGATGCTCATTAACTACAAAGGGACTATGATCCTTCATCCTATCTCAAAAGAAGAAGCAGGATTAAGATTGTGTAAGATAAATGGCAAGACCATAATAAAAAGTGGAAAGATCCAGCTTAATCTCCATGATGGATCAAACATAATCACTGAGAATAAGGACTATAAGCCGGGGGATACAATCATGCTTTTAACGGACAGTGGGGAAATAAAGGAGCACTTCAAGTTTGAAAAGGGGGCTACACTGCTAATCACCGGTGGGAAAAAGGCAGCATCATTTGGCAGGATGGAGAGTGCCAAAAGCTTTAAGGGTAGCCAGCCTGAAAATATAATCTTAAGCACGAAAAAAGGGATGATTGAAACAAGAAAAACATATGCCTTTGTAATAGGGAAGGAAAAAGCATCAATAAGCTTACCACAAGATGAATAAGATGAGAGAAATAAGGATAGAGAAGATTACGCTTAATATAGGGGCTGGAATGCCTGGCCCGCATATGGAGAAGGCTGTGAAGGTGCTGGAAGTAATAAGTGGGGTCAAGCCGGTTGAGACAAAGACAACCAAGAGAATCCCAGGATGGAAGATAAGGCCAGGACTTCCAATAGGATGCAAGGTAACCTTGAGAGGCAAAAAGGCTGAAGAAGTCCTTTCAGCACTTTTTCAGGCAGTAGATTCAAAATTGCCCCCATACAAATTTGACAAAACTGGGAACCTTTCCTTTGGCATAAAGGAATACATAGACATCCCAGGCATGAAATATGATATGAGCATAGGTATCATAGGGCTTGAAGTGGCTGTCACGCTTGCCAGACCAGGATTCAGGATAAAGAGGAGGCGTATAAGGAAAAGGCAAGTAGGGAATAAGCATAAGATAACAAAAGAAGAAGCAATCAGCTTTATAAGTGAAAAGTTCAGTGTAAATGTAACAGAAGGTGATTCATAATGACAGCAGGAAGCTATAAAAAAGTGTTCAAACAGCTTAAGAATAAGCCGGCGAAGCTAAAAAAGTTCAAGAAGCATAATACTCCTAAATTAAGGACTTCGGGAGTAAACAACAGGCCCTGTAAGCTTTGCGGAAGGATAGGCGGACACATAAGAATGTATGGCCTGGACCTTTGCAGGCAATGCTTCAGAGAAAACGCAAAAAAATTAGGATTCAAAAAATATAACTGAGGAGGAAAAAATGTCAATGAACGACACCCTGGCAGCTGCCCTTTCAGCCTTGCTGAATTCAGATAGGCTAGGCAAGGAAAAGTGCAACCTTGCGCCAGCATCAAAAATGCTAAAGAAAGTGATTGAAATAATGAAGGGACAGGGATATATCGGAAATTATGAAATAATCCTGGATGGAAAGGGCGGCATTATTAGTGTTGAGTTGTCTGGGAGGCTTAATAAGTGTGGCGTAATCAAGCCAAGGTTCTCTGTGACAAAAAATGGTTATGAGAAATTTGAGAAGAGATACCTCCCAGCAAAAGACTTTGGCCAGTTGATAGTATCCACCCAAAAAGGCGTTATGATGCACACTGAAGCAATTGAACAAGGATTAGGGGGAAAGCTTATAGCTTATGTCTACTAAATATGGTTCCTGAAAAGAAGCTCAAGCTGGAAATAGAAGCCCCAGAGGGCATAGAGATTAAGTTAGATGGGAAAATCCTTACAATCAAAGGTCCGAAAGGAGAAGTTTCAAAGAAATTTGATGTGGCTTCAGTAGATATATCTTCTGAAGGCAATAAGGTTAAGTTAAGTCCAAAAAAGTTTACCAAGAGGCAGAAGATGTTCATAAACACTTTTGAGGCCCATATAAACAATATGCTTAAGGGAACAAAAGAAGGCTTTGAGTACAAGCTTAAAATATGTTCAAGCCACTTCCCTATGTCGGTAAGCGTTGAGGGAGACAATGTCATAATAAAAAATTTCCTGGGAGAGAAGGTTAACAGGAAAGCACTAATCGTTAAGGGAGCAAATGTGAAAATCCAGGCGGATACAATAACAGTGACTTCAGCCGATAAGGAAACTGCCGGCCAGACTGCAGCAAATATGGAGCAGGCAACAAGGATTACAAACCGCGACAGGAGGATATTCCAGGACGGTATATGGATTACGGAAAAGGCTGGAAAGGAGATGTAATATGGAAAAGCTGCTTGAACTAAGGAAGGAGAAAAAGAAGAGAAAGCCTGATTTTGTTAGGCAGCAGGGCAAGAGTGTAAAAAAACTGGAAGAGAAATGGAGGCAGCCAAAGGGCATGCATTCCAAGTTAAGAAGGAAAAATAAAGGGCACCCCAAGCATCCCTCTATGGGCTACTCATCTCCAAGACTCGTAAGAGGGCTCAATAGTGCCGGCATGAAAGAGTTGGTAGTAAACAATATTGAAGACCTTTCATCAATTGCTCAAAATATGTGTGTGGTAATAGCTGCAGGAGTGGGGAAGAGAAGGCGCGTTGCTATATTGAGGAAGGCTCTAGAAATGAACCTAAATGTTTCCAACATTAAAGATCCCTCTGCTTTTATTGCCCAAGCAGAAGAATCGCTTAAAAATAGAAAAGAAGAGGCAAAGACTAGGGAAGATAAGAAGAAAAAATCAAAAGAAGAAGCTTTGAAGAAAGCTGAGAAGAAGAAAGAAGAGAAAAAGGAAGAAAAAACCGAAGAAAAAGAAAAAAAGGAGAAAGAAGAGCAAAGGAAAGTGCTTGAAAAGAAAGACTAAAAATGCAGCTTAAAAGTCAAAGACGGATTGCAGCAGAACTCCTGAAGGTAGGAGAGAACAAGATTTGGTTCAGTCCGGAGAGGCTTGAAGAGATAAAAAAGTCCATAACAAAGGCAGACATAAGGCACTTAATAAACGAGCTTGCCATACAGGCCAAGCCTAGTAAGGGGGTTTCAAGATTCAGGGCAAGAAAACTAAAAATTCAAAAAAGCAAAGGCAGAAGAAAGGGTTCAGGCTCTAGGAAAGGCAAGAGGGGAGCCAGAATCACAAAGAAGCAGGAATGGATGTCTAAGGTTAGGGTGCAAAGGCTGTTTATCAAGGAGTTGAAGGGCAAAGATTTAATAGGGAGAAACATTTACCATGGTATTTATTTAAAGGTGAAAGGAGGTTTTTTCAGGAGCAGGAGGCACATAAAGTTATACCTCAGCGAGCATAACCTGTTCAAAAAGAAAAAATGAAAGCTAAAATAAAAGTACTGGATTACAAGAGGAAAAGGGAAGGAAAAACCGATTACAAGAAAAGGCTGAAGCTTCTCTCTTCCAAAAAGCCAAGGCTTGTTGTAAGGAAATCGCTTAAAAACATAGTGGTGCAGATTACAGAATACGACGCCAAAGGGGACAGGGTTGTTATTGCAACACACAGCAGGCAGCTTATTAGGATGGGATGGAAAGGCTACCGGAGAAATTTGCCGGCCGCCTACCTTGTGGGGGGTGCTCTGCGGACAGAAAGCAAAAGAAGCCGGAGTGAAGGAGGCAGTGCTTGATACAGGGCTTTACCCGTCAGTGAAGGGCTCATTAATATACTCTGTTGTGAAGGGAGTTATAGATGCCGGAGTGAATGTTCCGCATGAGGGAGTAATGCTCCCGCCTGATGAAAGGCTCATGGGCCTTCACACAAAGGATCCAGAGGCCACCAAATTAAATTTCGAGGAAGTTAAAAGGAAGATACTTTCAGGTTTAAAATGAAGAAAAAAGAAAGAGAGACTACTACTGAAACAGGAATAAGGCTTGCAAAGGCCTTTGACCCGTCAAGTTGGAAACCCATTACCGAGCTAGGAAGGAAAGTCAAGGCAAAGGAGATAACTGACCTTGGGGAGATACTCAATCAGGGGAAGAGAATCCTTGAGCTTGAGATTGTCGAAATGCTGCTTCCTGAACTTGAATCGGATCTTCTGGCAGTAGGCCAGTCAAAAGGGAAGTTTGGCGGTGGGAAGAGGACAATTTGGAGGCAGACCCAGAAGAAGACTCAGGAAGGGAACAAGCCAACATTTGGAGCCACAGCTATAGTTGGCAATAGGGACGGCTATATAGGCTTAGGGAGTGGAAGGTCAAAGGAAACTGTTCCTTCAAGGGAAAAGGCTGTGAGGAATGCCAAGTTGAATATAATAAAGATAAGAAGGGGCTGCGGTTCATGGGCCTGCGGCTGCGGAAGCCCACACACTATACCATTTACTGTAGAAGGCAAGTGCGGTTCCGTAATCGTAAAGCTAATGCCTGCCCCAAAAGGTACGAATCTTGTAGTACAAAATGAGCTTAAGAAAATGCTTGCTTTTGCTGGGATAAAGGATGTTTACTCAAAATCATACGGCCATTCAAACACAAGGCTGAATCTTATAAGGGCATGCTTCCAGGCGCTTAAGAAGCTGTCACAGATGAAGGTACAGCCTGCATATGTAAAAAAGGCAGGCATGACAGAGGGCAGAAATGAATAACCGGGTAGCAATAATAAGGATACGTGGAGAGTGCAAGTTAAGGAAAGAGATATCTGACACTTTCAAGATGCTCCGCCTTTACAAGAAGCACAATTGCATAATAATCCCTACCACTCCTGCTTATCTTGGAATGCTTACAAAAGTCAAGGATTATGTGACATGGGGCGATATTGATGCAGAAACACTTAAGCAGCTCTTGCTCAAGAGGGGCAAGCTGCCGGCAAAGAAGAAGCTTACAGAAGATTATGTGAAGGAGAAGACTGGCATGGATGTTGATGCATATGTTGGCGAGTTTATGGGATTTAAGAAGGAGCTCAAAGATATTCCCGGATTAAAGCTATTCTTCAAGCTTTCGCCCCCTGTTAAGGGATTTGAAAGGAAAGGCGTGAAGAAGCCATTCAGCTTAGGCGGAGTCTTGGGCTACAGGAAAGAGAAAATAAATGACCTGATCAAGAGGATGCTTTAACATGACAATCAACCGGAGAAAAAAAGTAAGGAAATACCGCGGCTCAAAGACACATGGCGGAGGAGCAATGAAGAAGAGAAGGGGAGCCGGGCATCGGGGTGGCAGAGGAAATGCTGGTTCTGGAAAGAGAGCTGACCAGAAAAAACCTAGCTTCCTTAAGGAATATGGCGGGAGCTATTTTGGAAGGCATGGATTCAAGAGGCCATATGCCTACAAGCCAAAGGCAATAAGCATTGGACAAATAGATTCCTTAGCAGACAAGCTTGTTAAGAAAGGTCTTGCGATGCTTGACAAAGAAACATACACTATTAATTTGGGCAAGGCAGGATATGACAGGCTTATTGGAACTGGGAAAGTCACTAAAAAGTTAAGGATAAAAGTAGATCATGCTTCAAACAGGGCAATAGAAAGGATAAAATTAGCTGGTGGAGAAGTTGAACTCCCACAGCTTTCAGAAGAGTTGGTAGAAGAGAAGCAGGAGAAGTAGCCCTGTTAAATTGTGTAAAAGGGGAAATGCATGGCTTTAAAAGATATACTTTTTAATTTGCCCGAAGTTAGGGGTCCGACGCAGAGGAGGCTGTCTTTTAAGGAAAAGCTCAAGTGGACAGGGATTATCCTTGTGGGATTCTTTGTTTTAGGACTTATACCCCTTTACGGACTGGGTAACAACGCCCTGCAGTATTTTGAGCAGCTTTCAATCATCCTGGGGGCAAAGTTTGGATCAATCATATCATTAGGGATTGGCCCTTTGGTAACTGCCTCTATCGTGCTGCAGCTGCTTAACGGCTCGGGCCTGCTAAAGCTGGATACTACTACTCCGGAAGGCAAGAAGAAATTTCAGGGCCTGCAAAAGGTGTTGGGGCTTTTCTTCATAGTATTTGAGGCAGCAATATACATTTTCCTTGGCGGACTTTCACCGTCTTTAGCTCTTCCAGCTGCGCAGTACAAGATCATGCAGTTTATCCTTGTGGGGCAGCTGATACTTGGCGGCATCCTGATAATGTATATGGATGAGGTTATCAACAAATGGGGGTTCGGATCAGGCATCAGCCTCTTCATAGCAGCAGGTGTAGGCGAAGAGATAATGGTCAGGGCTTTTAGCCCGTTAACTACTGCAGGAACATTAGCTTTCGGCTCATCACAGGCTCCGATTGGAAAAGTGTGGGTGTTGTTGCAGTCTATTGCAGGCGGAAATCCTTTAGGTGCAATGCTTGCGTTTTCTGCTATTTTAGCAACTGTTATTGTCTTCGTAATGGCTGTCTATGGCCAGGCAATGAAGATTGAGATTCCGCTTTCATTTGGTAGGGTAAGGGGGCATGGGATAAGATGGCCATTGCATTTCATTTATACATCAAATATACCTGTGATATTGGTTGCTGCATTGCTTGCAAATGTCCAGCTTTGGGCGCGTTTGCTCCAAAATATGGGCCATCCAATCCTTGGCCAGTTCCAGGGAAGCATGCCTGTTTCTGGATTTGTACGCTGGATTCATCCACCAAATTTAGTTGAAAGCGTGATTACGGGAACCTTCAGCGGGGTAAGCATTGTCCAGGCAATAACATATGCAGGGTTTATGATTATTGGCGCAGTAATATTCTCAATTTTCTGGGTGCAGACATCAGGCCAGGATGCCAAGTCTGTTGCCAAGCAGATCCTCTCTTCCGGACTGCAGATTCCAGGGTTCAGGAGGGATGAGAGGATACTCGAATACATACTCAAGAGGTACATCTTTCCGCTTACTGTAATGGGCGGTGCCTTAGTGGGGTTCTTTGCTGCATCTGCAGACCTTCTAGGTGCATTGAGCAGGGGCACTGGCATCTTGCTTGCAGTGATGATAGTCTACAGGCTTTATGAGGAGATTGCACAACAGCACATGGTAGACATGCATCCTGCTCTGAGAAAAATGATGGGGAAGGAATGAGAACTTATATAAACAAAGGAGTTGCCGGGTTATAATATGGTGCTAGACGGATTTTTCAGTGCAACATTGGGGCCTGTGCTAGCTTTGCCTAATCCTTTGGGGATTCTTATTGTAAGCTTCATACTTACAATGCTGATAACCCTTCTTTATAAGTATATGACAGACCAGGAGCTAATGAAGAGCCTTAAGGAAGAGATGAAGAGCATGCAGAACGAGATTAAGAAGCTTAAGGAAGAGCCTGAGAAGATGATGAAGAAGCAGAAGGAAGTCATGCAGAAGAACATGAAGTACTTCATGCATTCTATGAAGCCAAACCTTATATCATTTATTCCGATAATCTTTGTGTTTACCTGGCTGAGGAAGTATTATACTGAATTGGGGAATCCTGCTATCTTGAGCATTGGCGGGCTGAACCTAAGCTGGCTCTGGACATACATAATATTCTCTATAATTTTGAGCTTGGTTCTGAGAAAGGTTCTGAAAGTTCATTAAGGGCAGTCTTCAAGGCAATCAGATGGGCCTTTATTCTCCTTTCAAGCAGCCAGAGCACCGGGGTTTCTGTAACTAATGACTGATTAGTATACTTTTTGGAGAGGAATGCGTCAAAGCTAGTCCTTTTACACAATTCAGTGTTGCGGCAGGCTTCTGGATAGTATATTACTCCATTGTCATTGATGTCCCCTTCTATAGTCTTGTCCCTGCATACTGGGAAGTACCTTGAGATATTATTGATAATTTTTCTTCCTAATTTCCTTTCCTTGGAATTCTCATAAAGGTAGAAGCCGTTAACTCTCTGCCCGTCCAGAGGATCATCCTCGTGCATGTCTATTGTCAATGCATATGCTTTAGGCCCCTTGCGCAAATGCCTCTTTATTATGCTTACTTCCTGAACTCTGGAAAATGGCTTGAAATTCCTGTTGATGTCCACCCCTTCATGATTAAGCCTTGTGCAGGACTCAAACCCAGTAGGATTAATACAAGGGTAAATGTAAAACCTGTAGTCATAATCCTTGATGTATTTTCTTATGAACTCAATCAAGGCATATACTGCAGCGGGCTCATTGCCATGCATGCCTGCAGAGATAAGCACTTTTGGCTTTCCTCTCTTGCCTAGCCTGATGCAAAAGACAGGATGCCTTTCAATCTCTCCGATAATAATCTTGTCAAGCCCTTTAAGTCTTGATACGACTTCCATATGGTAGCTTCTAGATGGCATATGCATACTTATGCCTCTAGCGTTTATAAATCTTAGCCCCGGGAACTGCAAATCATTAGAGGAGAGAATTCACTTCCCTTTCCTGTAGAATCCAAAAACGTTTTTGTATTTCCTTTTTGAAGGAGGGACTGAGTCCTCATTGGCAAACCTTATGTCCTCAATTACATATATGGCTTTCGGGTTGAATTTTTTTACTATCTTAATTATCCTAGGTACCTTTGTCCTATTTACTATTATGTGTATTATTTTTGTATGGCCTTTTGGGCCGTCTGAATTTACTGTTGATATTGTGTAGTTCAGCCTCTTCAATGCTTCTATTAGTTCGCGCGAGTCCCTTCGGGTTATAATCCTGACAAGCACCTTGCTTAATGAAACCTTCTCTTCTATGTACATCCCTGCAAAAGTTCCTGCGGCGAAGCCCCCTGCATAAGCCACATAGCACAGCCAGTTTGAAAGGTTAAGCAGTATCTGCTGTATGGCTCCAAGCCAGATAAGGACTTCAAAGAACCCGAGTGCCGGGGCAATGAACTTGTAGCCTTTTGATATGAAGATTACCCTTATTGTGCCAAGGCTTACATCTATAATCCTTGCTAGGAAAATAAGCAATGGGATTATTACCCACGTCAATATCGGTGAGCTGAACATGGCAAGCGCTTCCATTCTACTTTAAATGCAGTCCCTCTTTATAAAACTAATTGTGCCCTTTAAGTTTACAGCACAGAAGAAAAAAGCTCAAAAAACTTCCACGCCAACAGATCCAAAAGCACAGGCTGCTGACTTTTATGCTTTTTCAGGAGAAAAGCTTCAATCACGACAAAAAGAAAGCTTTTAATATTAAGGGTGCATTTAGATACTTATAAACAATTAAGAGGTGGGAATCATTAAAAAAATAGCAGCTTTGATGTTAGGACTCATACTTATCTTAAGCGTTTCTGCTTATGTTGTGCTGAGTGGGGGAGTGCCGCCTCCAGGAACCTGCACAGGCACGGACAACGGCGCAATAATGGGAGACTGCCCAAAGCCTGGGAAGGATGATGGCTGGGTGGCATGCTGCATTGCTGGCAGGACAGGATGCGGGGTTTCTTTTGACGGAGGAGACACGTGCCTTCCTGACGAGGATTTTGGCGGGGAAGGCGATGACTATTATGTTGACCTTCCTGGGAACGGAAGATGCCTGGATGGCACCTTTAACTATGATTCTGACACCTGCCCTGAGGAGCATTACATGTGCAGGGTCATTGAAGTTGACGGAGTTTCAACGCCTGCCTGTATTGATAGTGACAAGCTGACCTTGCCGCTGCCATGGGTACTCGAGGATCAGTTCTGCTGCACTGATGGCATATGCTTCAGCTACTACTGCATAGGCGGCGAGCCTGCGGACTCAGGAAGCTGTTCCTTTGAGCCAGGGAGCTGCATTGACACAGGGAACTGCTTCTGCGGCACAAGCTACGAGGGCATTGACTACGAGGCATATGAATACATAACAGGCTTCTGCCCGGGAGAAAAGGAGACCGAGCCTGGAACCGCATGCTTTGACGAAACCACCTGCGCCAATACAGAAGGAGGGGCTGGCGGGGTATGCAAGCCTGGCCTGAAGTGCGCTGTCTACAAGGAATGGGTTGGGTTTCCGGCAGAGCAGAAGGACGTGGCTGCGTGCGGGACTGCTTCCACTTCAAAGAATCACTGCTGCGCCTTTGGAGGGGAGTGGGTTGATGGCAGCTGCGAGTTTTACGACGGAACAGGAGACTGCTATAGTGGAACTTGTGCAGATGCTGCAAGCTGCCAGAAAAAGGGCTGTACAGGGACTGTAGCGTGCAGCTCCGGATACGTGTGCTCAGAAGGCTCATGCGTCTCTGAAGGCGAGGAAGAGGAGCCAGAGCCTGAAGAAGAGATTACTGGCGTATGCCCCACAATCCCTGAAGAGGAATGCCGGGATGAGGGCACTTGCCCAGGAGGGGAATCTTGCGCAGACGGCTACCAATGCCTTAGCCTTCCGACAGGCTCTGAATGCATCCCAGAAGATGAGATACTTGACGGGTGCAATGTGCCTCAGGAGATGGTTGTATGGTACAATGGCGATGAGGTGCTGGAAGAAAGCAGCGTGGGGGCTCCTGTCATGATGGTCCTTGTTGCTTCGGATGGCGAGGATTGTGAGGGGGTGCATGCAAGCTTCGCAATATATGATGAGGACAATGAGCTTGTAAGGGGGACTGAAGATGACACAATGGAGGCTGACTTCATTTATGATGATGAGAATGATGCTTTTTACACCTTTGGCGAATGGACGCCTTTGTATGGTGACGTGTTCTATTATTTCAGGGCCGTGCTTTCCAAGGATGACAAGCTGAAGGTGACTGACAACTCTGACATACTTAATGTTCTGGCAGAGGGCTGCGTAATGCCTGAAGCGGATTGCTCTGCAGTGTGCGAGGCAGACTGGACTGAATCTGGCCATGAGCTTGGGCAGGATGATGACTGCGATGGCATCTGCGACTGCGTTGACCAGTGGATTTACTTTTCTGGCCCGGACTCTGATGACGGGATACCGGACGGCCTGGAAGCCTGCTTTGAAGGAGGAATAGATGCTTCATGCTCTAATGTGCCTTGGGAGGAATGCGAGGCAAGTGACGTTACAGGCAAGTATGAGAGGAAAAGGGTGCTGAGGGCATGCAATGATGGGGAAACAAGCGGCTGCTGCCAGATAGATGGCGAGTTGTGTGAGACAAGCCTGCCGTCTGTTTATGGCTCAGGAATCCAGAGCAAGGCATGCCTGCCTGATGAAGTGGAGGAGTTCCCTGTGTTTACTTGGTTGAATATGCTTGCAGTTTCACTGCTTATTGCAGGGTATTATGCCTTTACTAAGAAGCAGAAGTAAGGGTTAGCAGCCCGGCGTGCTGCTTTTGTTCCAAAAGAAAGCCTTGCGACTTTAAGTAACAGAAGATGCAATGCTGGCTTCTGACTAATGCACTTTTTAAAGATGGTTAAGCAATATTAAAATAGAAATGCTTTAATATCTCAAGACTTTATGTATATTGTATGATACAGAAATTATTTTGGCTATTCTTTGTTGCAGTCATTTCCAGCGGCCTTGCTTTGGCTGTGCAATGCAATGATGGCTTGGACAATGATGGGGATGGAGCTATAGATTTTTCTCCAATAGGTGGCGGTGATCTAGATTGTGCGGATATTACGGGTGATTCAGAAGGCTGTTATGATACAGATGGCGGCCAGGATTATCTGGTTGTTGGCATGGCAAAAGATGGCATAACTACTGGGATAGATGACTGCCCTAATGCTGATAATGTGAGGGAGTATTACTGCTTTGGAGGCAGTGTTGCAAACACTTTGCAATCTTGTGACGGCTTGCTAGGGGTTGGAGGTTATGGGGCCCGCTGTAGTGCTGCTGGTTTTGGACCTTGGCCTGGCGGTGGTATATGTGAAGAATACTGTGAAGAAACAGATGGCGGTTTGGATTATTTTACTTCTGGGAGTGCTACTAAAGGCATAATTAGCAATGTGGATGCCTGTGGGGATGGAATAGTTGCCCCTTTAGGCTTTCTTAAGGAACAATATTGCAATGCTGGCGTTCTTGATACGGATATTCATAGCTGCCTGCCGGCAGGGTGCGCAGGTGGCAAGTGCCTCACCCAATGCAATGATGGAATAGATAATGATGCTGATGGCTGCATTGATTATGATGGCGGTGACTTAGGCTGCATTGATGCATCAGATGATGATGAAAGCGGGCTTGGCTGTTCTATGTGTGCTGATGGCATTGACAATGATGGGGATGCTGGTATAGATTTTCAGCCAATCGGTGGCGGTGATTCGGATTGTTTGGATTTTACAGGTAATTCAGAAGGCTGTTTTGATACAGACGGCGGCCTTGATTATGTGGTTGCTGGCACGGCAAAGGATGGCGTAACTACTGGAATAGATGACTGCCCGAATGCTGATAATGTAAGGGAATATTACTGCTCTGGAGGCAATGTTGCAAATTCTCTGCAATCTTGTGATGCCGAGCTTGGAGTTGGAGGCTATGGCGCCCAGTGCAGCAGCGGGAAATGCATTGAATACTGTGAGGAAACAGATGGTGGCTTGGATTATTTTACTTCTGGGACCGCTACGAAAGGCGTAGTAAGCAATGCTGATGCCTGTGGGGATGGCTTTACTGCTCCTGTAACGGAGCTTAAGGAACAATATTGTAATGCTGGAAATCTTGCTACAGATACCCATGATTGCCTTCCTGACGACTGCGTGGTGGATGCTTGCGTGCCTGCAGGAGTAACCCAGTGCTCTGACAGCGCTGACAATGATGCTGATACCCATACAGATTTCCCGGATGACTGCGGCTGTTCAGATGCGAATGATGATGACGAGTCAGGCTGCCCTGTCCCTTTGGTTGGGTGCGATTTGGAGTTTGTGCTTTGGAGCGACGGCTATGAGGAAACTGCAACTGGATACAAGGATGTCCCAATATACATGGTGCTCGTTTCAAATACTGGGGGAGAGAACTGTGGAGATGTGTCAGCATATTTCACTATAACTAACACGGGGACAATGGAAGAAGTGACTCCTGCTGCAGGAGACGACTTTTCCATAGACTTTGAGTATGATGCAGACAGTGACAGGTGGCACGCTGTTGGCTGGTGGAGCCCTAAGGAGAACGCCAATTACATGTTCAACGCGCTGCTTCAGAGGACAGTGGCAGGGGTGGAGGAAACTATTACTCCCAACTCTCCTGTAGCCAATATAATGGATTGCCCATTGCCTGCTGAACAATGTACAGACATATGGTGGATTGATGGTGGCTCTGCGGATGAGGATGGTGTTCCAGACGCATTTATGGCTTGTTTAGAAACACAAGATATAGAGGTTGACTGTCCAGGTATTACTTTTGGTGAATGCCAAAGGAATGATTTAACTGGAAATTATGAGCAGATTAGGGAGCTCAAGTCATGCGAAAGTTCCCTTCCCCCTTGTTGTACTATGACTACTACAAATCCAGACTGTATAGATTCTCCTTCTTTTTATGGAGAAGCTGTGCAGAGAAAGCCATGCGATTATGAGGAAGTTGAAGGGTTCCCAATGTTTGACTGGGTGAATGTTCTTGTTGTATGCATGATGATAATTACCTATTATGTCATTGTAAGAAGCAATCATACTGGTAAGCGGCGCAGGAAGCTAAAGTAGCTTGCTCACATAAGCCCCATCGTCCTTGTAGCCAAGCTTCCTGTAATACTCTTTCATGCCAATCCCTGAGAATTTTCTTGCAGCCGAATCCTCTCTGCTACAGGGTGATAAAACTTAAAGTTTTGCAGAAAATAAGTTAAGGCTTAATTCTATGCCATCCCTTGCAATTTCCTTGAAAAGTGGAGACTGCTCTTTCATCATTTTATTAAAGCTCTCTTCGTTAAAATCAAATATCTGGACTTTCAAACTTTTCTTATTAAATTCTTCAACAAGCCTGGTTAGCTTCACTTTTTCTCCAGCACTAAGGCTTTCCTTATTTACAAGGCACAAGTCAATGTCAGAAGATTTTGTCTCTACCCTTCTTGCTACTGAGCCAAAAAGGATTAGCCTTTGCATTGTTGGAAAAAGATTAAGCAGTCTTCTCTCAATTTCTGCAAGGATGGCAAGCTTTGAAGGCAGCACATAACGCAAATCTTCCCTTTCCTTATTTATTAGCTGAACCAAAAGTTTTGTGTAATCATTGCTGGCATCAAGGTAATAATGCTTAACTCCTCCAATCTTTTTAACTTTTAAAATCCCTGAATAGCAAAGTTTGCCAAGGCTTTCCTGCAAATTGCTAAAGCCTAATTTAATATGCTGCCTTATCTCTTTTTGGCTGATTGGCCTGCCCGGACTTTCAATCATCAGCCTTAAAAGCTTCCATGATGTCTTGTTGCCAAAAGCAGTTTCAAGCATTGGTGGAATCAAGTGCATGGGATATATAAACCTTCTGATTTATAACGCTTTTACGTTTTATTATACGCTTCTTTTATAAGCTATAACGCTTTTCCGTAAAATTTATGCCGCTTTCACGTTAAGCTCTTGCTCACATAAGCCCCGTCGTCCTTATAGCCCAGCTTCCTGTAATACTCTTTCGCGCCAATCCCTGAAATAACGAGCATTTTTTTGCAATCAAATTCTTCTAATGCTGTCTTTTCAGCTTCCATTAGCAATCTCTTCCCTAATCCCTGGTGCTGTATTGAAGAAGAGGACTTTGTTTTCAGTGCTATTGAAGGAGAGTAGACATGCAGCTCCCTTATGCCCACACTCCTATCAGTAATCTCTTTCCTGAAAGGCTTATAAGGAATCCTCAGCCTGCAGAATCCCAGCAAAACATCCTTTGATTCAATTGAGAGAAAAACTTCATCTCCGCCAGAAGATTTGTAATGCAGGCTTCTTAATCTGGAATCTTCAAGGCTTACTTCCTTCCCTCTTGGCTCCCTGCACCTGATGCAGCGGCATTTCCCAACCATCTGCCTGAGGTTAGTTACAGAAACTCCTGCTGCAGTAACCTTTGTGGGGATGTCCCTTTGCACTCTCATGATTCTACAATATTCAGGGATATATTTCTTTGCTTCTGTGATTATTTGTTGAGCTTCCTGGGTTGTAATGGGGTTAAACTTCTTCTTTTTGTATAGCTCGTAGAGCTTTGTGCCTTCAATAACCATGCAGGGGTATATCTTTAATGCATCCGGCCTGTAGCTTTCGTTTGAGAAAAGCTCTTTGAACATTTTGATATCTTTTTCTTTTGTAGATGAGGGTAATCCAGGCATCATGTGGTAGCCAACCTTAAGGAAAGAGTCTTTCAGAAGCTGCGTTGCCTCAATCGTGTCTTCTGTTGAGTGCCCACGAGCTATTCTCTTGAGCACGGAATTGCATGTGCTTTGCACCCCCAGCTCCACTCTTGTGCATCCCAGCCTCAGCATCTGGCTTATGTGCTGCTGCTTGGAAAAATCAGGCCTTGTCTCTATTGCCATTGCAACGCACCTTATCCGGGATTTTTCGTTCTTCCTTTGCTCTTCGATTAATGAGCAGTTGCCTTTTATCTTTGACATCTTCTCTTTAAGATTATTTGTCCTTAACTCATCATTGACATCTCCTGGAAGCTCAAAGAACTCCTTGAATGATTTGATGTCTAATGAGCCTTTGAAGAACATTTTGCTGAAATCGTTCATCGCCTTTAATGAATATTTTACAAAGCTGTTCTGGTAGGGCAGGGGAAATGAAGGGAATGTCCCGCCCATTATAATTAATTCTACCTTGTCTGCGCATTGGTTTAGCAAAGTATACTGCTCCAGCCGGTTCATTGTCTGGAGGTAAGGGTCATACAAGTTCCTTCTTGCGCGCATGGATGCAGGCTCATGCCCTGTGTAGCTTTGCGGGACAGTGCCGAAATGAGAGCTTATTCCTCCCGGGCACATTATGCACTTGCCATGGGGGCATTCCATTGGCTTGGTCATTATCGCTACTGGCGCCACCCCGGATATTGTGCGTGAGGGCTTTGTTACAAGAAAGGACAGTTTGTTCAGCTCATTGCCTCTGGCGTGGCTGAGTATCCTTATGAAAGACGGGAACTCTTTTGGGGAATATTTTCTGCACAGCTCCCTCCTTATGGCAGAGACCTTGTCTATTGAGCTTGCCTTTTTTTTGATTATTTCTTTTATTATTGCCCTGCACACGCTTTCCATGATTGCTTGGGACTAAGAAAGCTTTAAATAGTTTTTGAGGGTAACATAGGTTATGGTCAGGGCAATTAAGGGAATCAAGAGCTTAAGGCTAAAAGAAAGAGTAATTCCTGCAGTGATGTGGAAGAGGGCAGTTGCCTACATAATTGACCTTTTAATCATAAACTTTGTTGTGCTGCTGCCTTTCCAGTCATTGATAAGCTTTGGGGGCAACATGGGCATAATAGACTCTTTCAAGTTCTTTTCACAAAATGCGGGGATAGCGCAGCGCTTCCTCCTGATGAGCCTTGTTGTGATGATCATTACAATACTTTACTGGGCAGTGTTCGAGTACAGGTATGGGCAGACAGTGGGCAAGCTTATAATGAAGCTTGAGGTTAGCTCAATGGCCGGCAAGCTTACATTTGCGCAGTGCTTTTTGAGAAGCATATCAAAAGTCTCTACTTTTGTGCTTGCGATAGACTGCATCCCATTGATACTTGGGAAGGGGCATCAGCGCTACTTGGAAAGGACTAGCGCGACTGAAGTGGTGGAGAAGGAGATGGGAATATGAGCAAGATCTCTTCAATGCTTGGCACCTTGGTCATTTTCCTTATAGCAGCCCTGTTGATATCATCTTACTTCAAGATGGAAGGCTTTGATGTGGGGAAGAAGATTCCTGTTGTTGAGATAAAAGGCCTGATAACATATGACGGCTCATCAAGCTTTCTTATGCAGGCAACTTCCTCCAAGGAGATAATAAAGCAGCTTGGGAAGTATGAGGCTGACGAAAGCGTTAAGGGAGTCATACTTGAGATAAACTCCAACGGCGGGACAGTTGTCGCATCAAAGAGCCTGGCAGATGCTGTCTCAAGGATGCAAAAGCCTGTTGTTGCGGTTGTTGGCGAGAGCGCGGCTTCTGGGGCCTACTGGGTGGCTGCGGCTTCTGATGCAATTGTTGCAGACGAGCTGTCCATGGTTGGCAGCGTTGGCGTCTTAGGGTCTTACTTGCAGTTCTCTGGGCTGATGGACAAGTACGGTGTGGAATATGAGAGGGTTGTTGCAGGCAAGTACAAGGATGTTGGCTCCCCATTCAAGGAGCTTACAGACGATGAGGAAAAGATGCTGCAAGGCAAGGTAGACATGATCCAGGACACTTTTTCAGAGGAAATAGCGAACTATAGGCATTTGAACTATGGGGTTAAGGAAAGGATTGCCACTGGAGAGTTCTTTCTGGGAAAGGAAGCAATATCCCTTGGCTTGGTGGATGAATTGGGCGGGATGGGCAACGCATTGAACATTACCAGAGGCTTGGCAAATGACACAGATGCCCAGCTTTACTTCAAGCCAGAGCCTAGCAGGTTCTTTGATAAGCTCCTTGGCTTTTCATCGCAGGCTTCTTACTATTTTGGAAGGGGATTCGGAAGGGAGTTCCTTGCGTCCGGGGAAAATGGGCTGGAGATAAGGGCGTAACTCTTATATACCTTTGTTCTTTATTCTTTATGTAATGGAAAAGGCAGTATCAAAGAAAATAATATCTATTGCGAGCCTGGGGGTTTTTGTGCTTATACTTGTGCTGGCTTTTGCATGGGTTGCCGGGGACTTTTACATGAAGGATTTTGGGGTTGAGCTGATGTTCCATGTGGCTGAGCCTTACCAGGCTGACAGGCTTCTTGATGTTGCCTATAACACATGCAAGGATGATGATGACCCTGTGTATTGCGCAAAAAGGTTTTATGTTGAGAATTTCAATTATACCAAAAAGGGAGTCAACATAATGAAGCATAACTTTTCAGACTATGCTGAGACTGGGATAAATTGTGGGGGGGCAACAATGTTCTATGTCAGGCTGCTCAGGAGGATGGGGATACCTGCGTGGGCCAAGGCCATACATTCTGATGATATGACGCACCTTTTTGTGATTGCCCTGGTGGATGATGATTACTGCATTATAGACCAAGGGGAGATGATGTGCTTTCCGCTTGTTGGCGGGAATTAGGAAGCCTGTGATGCTCTCTTTTTTTTGAGCTGGAGTTTTCCAAAACGCTTATATACTTTAGTTTTATCTCAATGACTGGCAGACTAGGCCGGCAGGTTAGCCCCCTGTTGTTACTGCAAACTGGGCTATATGGCAGGGCCGAAGCCTTTGGAGAGGCATGTGCTTTAGCTGTTGGTCCTTATCTCTACAGTGAGGCTCTGTCCTTCAGGGCTGTTGCCTTAGGGAATCGTGTCAGGCCTTGACGGGAGCAGCACTAACCTCTGGTGGTGGCGCTTGGGGGGTCGCGGGGCTGAGGAAGGATTGGGGTAGCCTCGGTTGGAGTATGTGTCCATTTGGAGGTGTGTCTGCCGCTTTATGTTCAATCTTTCAATAAGTCAGCAGCCGCATTACAATCTTCTTTGACAGAATCTGGTGTTGTGAACTTTAATGGGAAATAAATCTCGCTTTTACAAGAAACAGGTGACCACCAAAGCCCAAACAAGTAGTCACCCCTTAAGCATCTTTCCTAACTCCTTATATCCCACATTCCGCACCCTATTTGAACAGAATTTGTTATTTTTTTATTAAGTGAGGAGGTATGGTTCCATGTAGTTATTTCCTAGAATTTTTAGTGCTTTTATTCCTTCTGGTCGGATATTTTTGACCTCATATCTTATTTT
>JBDRFS010000089.1:0-5792 GCA_043818535.1 Candidatus Woesearchaeota archaeon | reverse complement strand
AGTGAATATTTCCATTCTCATACTCTTTTCCCTACTTTGGATATTGCATTGGCACACGGGGATGACCCTTATTCCATGTATAATCGCAGGGGTAAGCAGGAGATTCCAATAGCTGAGCTGTTTTATGCAATTGATGAGCTTGAGGAGCAGTTCTTAAATCCTGTAATTGAGTATCCTGAAGGCTATGAGCCAGAGGACGAAAGGATTCCTAATGCTGACCAGGCCTGGTATAACCATCATAAGAGGATGAAGGGGCTTGCCTATGATAACATGGCCTTTCCCTTGCTTCTTACAAGATGCCGTGAACTTGATATTGGTGGGAGGTATAATCTTAGGGATAGTTTGACTGGCAATGATTACAAGCCTTTGTTTACTGATGTTGATTCTATGATTCAGGCTGTGGATGCTGAGATACGGCGTGTAGGTGCAGAGCAGAGGGTGAAGGCAGGGCTATTAAGCAAGACGAGTAGGCTTCCTTTAAGGGGCTCTAAGCTTGCAGTGAGTGACTGGGACAGGGCTTGCGAGTATATAGAGGACAATTCTGTTTTTCCGCCTGTGCTTTATCCTTAGGAAGCTTGGGTTGTGGCTACCAAAACCTATTTAAAGCTCTGGTGTCCTAATTTAACTTGCGCGGGGGTAGCAAAGCCTGGTCAAATGCGCAGGAGAACGTTGAGTTCGGCGAAACTTAAGACCAGGAGTGGACAAGCAAGCGCGTGCTTGCTCCTTGTGAGATATCCTGTCCCTTAGTGGGTCCGAGACGGGGTTACATCAGTAACCTTGCGGAAAGGTTCGAATCCCTTCCCCCGCATCATTTAACGCAGGGAACTAAGGGCAGGATAATATTTTTTTGGATTATAATAAGGCTAGAAATATGGCTAACCAAAATATAATCTTAGACATGGAAAGATTTTTAGACATTTATAAAGATAAGACTACAAATAAGACACTTAAACTTATTCAAAAGCGGAGATGGTTACCGTTGTATACCAATAGCTCTTTGGCTAATGAGTGTGCTTATCTTGTTGGGAAAATTATGGGGGATGGCCATCTTGCTAAAAATTTCTGTTGTAGCTTTATTGGTCAAAAAGATTCTCTTGAGCAAATAAAAAGAGTAATAACTAAAATTTTTGACATAGATAATAATAAAGTCTGTTTAACAAAACGGAAAGCTAAGGGTATAAGTTATTTGTTAAAAATAAATGATGTAGCATTAGGTAAATTATTACATATGTTGGGTGCGCCATTAGGTAATAAAACAAAAGTAGAATTCTTACTTCCCAACTGGATTAGAATCTCTAATGTCTTTAAACAAAGATTTCTCCAAGCTATTTTGGAAGATGAGTTAACATCAATTAAATTAGAAAAGGCATATCACAGTAATTATCCAATATTTAAATTAAGGAAAGAAGGAGTATTGCTTTCTAATCTGGGGATTTTCTTACAAGAACTTAAACTGCTTTTGAGAGATTTTAATATTACAACTAGTGAGATATCTAAACCAAGACTTACAAGTAACAATAAGTATGATTTATACTTTAAGTTACATAGAAATAAGCCAAATATAATAAATTTTGCTGAAAAAATTAATTTTAGATTTAATAAGAGGAAAAAGAACTCGCTAAATAAATGTACTAAGATTTTAAAACAGACAAGGAATAATAGAAAACCTTTTATTGATAAAGTTAAAATTTCGGAATTGAGCCAAAAGGGATTAAGTATAAGGCAAATAGCCAAAGTAGTAAATTTGAATAAATCTACAGTCTACAGAACAATAAACAATGTGCCTTAAAATCCCTTCCCCACGAATTTCCTTGTTAAACTGGTCGATAAAACAAGGTTATAATGTGGCAGGAATTAAGGATTTGGACAAACTTATAAAAGGAATGAAGCCAGAATTGGTCGATAACGAATTTGTTTTTTCCACCATTTCTGAAATTCAGTTCAAAAGATTTAAATTAAACCATTTAATGATTTTCAAAGAGACAGAAGGTATCACAGTCATTACTGAAAGAAAAATTGCTGAAGCTAATTCATTACCCTACTCTAATGTATGGAAATTGATAACTTTGACTGTTTATTCAGACCTCTTAGCAGTAGGCTTTTTGGCCAGAATCACGGATAACCTTGCGAAAGCGGGGATAAGCGTCAATGTTGTTTCTGCTTACTATCATGACCACTTGTTTGTTCCTATGGGGTTGGAGGAGAAGGCTATGGAAGTGTTGGATGGGTTGTCAAAATAGTTTGGGATAGATGATTTAATAATTCTTTAGAAGCCTGCTCTGCTTCTCTTGTTCCAAAAGAAAGCCCTAACGGCCATCAGCAACAACTGCCACAAGCCTGGCTTCCAAAAAAAGCCAGAAATTTCCCAAAAGCTTTATAAAGGGGCACTTTCCTTCCACAGAATTGAAAATGGACACAACCTATATCATGGACATGGCAAAAAAGTATAACAAGTCGCCCGAGGAGGTCATTTTTGCTATGCATCAAGTAGGCCAGGAGGCTGATACTAAGCTGCACGAGATTCTTGGAAAAGATACTGTTGTTGGGAAGCCTGGAGTGGAGTTCAAGTTCAAGAAGAAGCCAAAGGAAATCAAGGAATATCTTGACAGATACGTTATAGGCCAGGAAGACCTAAAGAAGAGGCTTTCTATAGCCGTAGCATACCATTACAAGAGCATGGATTATATTGAAAGCTGCAGGAAAAATGGGGAAGACCCTGTGAAGATAAGGAAGAAAAACACAATGATTTATGGCCCTACGGGCTGCGGCAAGAGCTATTCTGTTGAAAAGATTGCAGAAAAGCTTGACGTTCCATTGCTCATAGCGGATGCCACTGATTTTACTGAGGCAGGCTATGTTGGAAAGGATGTTGACAGCATGGTGAGGGAGCTTGTCAATATAGCGCCTGGAAAAGACCAGAAAGAGAAGGTTACAAGGGCAAAAAGGGGAATAATATTCATAGACGAGATGGACAAGAAGGCAAAGACAAAAGGCACTACGGGGGTTGATGTGAGCAGGGAAGGCTTCCAGAGGGCTGTGCTTAAGCTGGTGGAGAACAAGGATGTGCCTCTTGAAAACCCCAACAAGCCGAGCATTAGCCTGGGCAACATCTTTGGGGGTCCTGGTGGGCAACCTCAGGAAACTACCATAAACACAGAGGGCATACTGTTTATCTCTGGCGGTTCGTTCCAGAGGCGGGAAGATAGCCTTGAGGCCATAATCCGGAACAGGAAGAAAAAAGGCGGCTCACACTTAGATGGCAGGGCAAATATAGGCTTTGCCAGGGGAAGCGAGCAGATGGAAAAGGATCCTAAGGAGATGGACGCGCTTCTTTCAGAGGCTGTTCCTGAAGACTTCTATGAGTTTGGGATACTGCCTGAGCTTGTTGGAAGGTTCCCTGTGCATTCGCATGTCAACAGGCTTACAAAGCATGACCTTGTGAGGATAATGAACGAGACAGAAGACTCCATACTGAAGCAGTATGAGGTTGAATTCGGCTTTTACGGAATAAATATAAAATTCGAAAAAGAAGCTGTAGAGGCTGTTGCCGAGATGGCTACCAAGATGACTACAGGCGCAAGGGCTTTAGTAACAATCTGGGAGCGCATATTTACTGAGTACCAGTTTGAACTGCCTTCTTCTAGTGTCAAGGAGTTTAGTGTTACCAGTGAAATGGTTTCTAAGCCAGGGGATTACCTCTTTGAGCTTCTGAAGAAGTCGCCTTTTGAAGAGTATTCCAATTATTTTAGGAGAGAATTCGGTGTTAATCTGGAGTTTTCTGATGATTCAATATCTTACATAACTGGAGAGGCTAAGAAGAATGAAAAGGATATATCTTTCACTTGCAAGGCACTATTAGATAATATCGGGTATGCCCTTAGGCTCTCCGGCATAAATAACAATTTTAAGCTGGAAAAGCACATGCTTAAGGACCCTTCTTACTTTGAAAATATGGTGAAGGAATCTAGGGCTGGGAAAGAATAAAAACCTTTATAAATAACCCTAATCCTATTCTAAATTTGATGGGCCCGTGGCTCAGCCTGGTTAGAGCACCGGTCTTATATGGCCGACGTTGGGACATTTACTTTACCAACGGCTTTAGACAACCGGGGGTCGTGAGTTCAAATCTCGCCGGGCCCATTTTTTTTAAAGTAGCAATAACTTCAAAATTTGCATTGCTCAAAAACACGGGCTTCTAACTATTCAGCCTGACAAAGTGCTCAACGCTTCTGTCATATGTCTTTTCAGCCTTAGAATCAAAGAAGCACGCAGGCAATTCATTATTGGCCCTGTGATAAGCAAGGCACTCGCAGCATCTCCCTTTCTTAGAACACGAGTAAGTGCAGTTGCACCTGGCCTTATTCTTCTCAATAATGCATTCCATGCTAGAAACCCCACATTTTCTTCTCTTTCCTCTTTATCTCTGCCAATTCCTTCAATAATTCTATCTCTTCTGCAGTAAGGAGCTTCTTAAGCTCTTTAAGCTTTTTGAAATCATTTTCTGGAACATTAACAATAAGGATATCACCCTCCTTAACCTGCCTCCCTGCAGTAATCCCTGGCAGGCTAATTGCCACTTCAGAATTCTTCTTTGCATCTTTCACAGTCTCTTGCTCGCACTGTATTGACTTCAGATGCCCTGCCTTGCTGCCATCGATCTTTATCAGGTCAACATCAGCAGTTAATGTGCCTCCAATTATCTGCACTCCAACAATGCACGGGCTGCTCTGCCTGAACACGCACCCCTGCAATATCTGCATCTTTGCAGGCTTTACCAGGCCAGAAAGCTCCTCTTTCTCCTTCAGCTTTTCCTGCTCCTCTTTCCATTCTTCATATCCTTCAATTATCTTGTAGATAACATCACTGGCAATGACCTTCACCCCGGGAACATCAACAGCCTCCACATTAAAAGCCAAAATTACCTTCCTTAGTTGCTCCTCCTCAGCAGAAGCGTCAGCCATGTCCTTTTTTGTTATGCTGCCAATAGAGGCTTTCTTTATCTCAATGCCTTTTTCCCTCAGCATGCCAATAAGGGCTTCTAATGACCCGATAGATTCAGCTTTCACAACTACTCCTTGGTTGTCGGTGTCTATAAGCACTTCCTGAATCTCTTTTTGCACTTCCTCTTCAGCAGCAGCAATGTCCTTTGCAACAACCAAAGGCATGCCCGCAACAACCCCTTTTATGTTCGGTGCAACAATCTTGAGCCCAGAGGCAGCATGTGCTTCCTTCACGCCTTTAAGCTTGCCCTTGTCAGGCTCCAGCAAACCTCTCACCTTTGTAGTAACAGGCTCTGACACTCCACCAATAACAATAGTGTCGCCTGCCTTGATACTTCCGTCATACAATATTATGTCTAAAGCAGTGCCCAATCCCTTTTCTTCCTTAACCTCAAGCACTATTGCCTTGCCTTCTGTTTCAACATTAGTCTCTAGGGAGCTTTCAAGGAACTTCTGCGCCAAGCCAACTAAAGTCATCAGGAGCTCTGGCACGCCTTCCCCTGTCTTGCCTGAACATGGCACCATTGTAACTTGCTTTGTAAAATCATCTACCCTGTCAAAGCGTTCTGCATTTAAGCCCATCTCATAGAGCTTCCCAACAATCTCGTAAAGCTTCTTGTCCAATGCTGTCTTAACAGAATCCTGCTGCATAGAGAGGCTTTTAAGCATTGTCTCTTCCGGCATAGAATGCCACCATGAAATATGGTCAACCTTGTTTAATGCGACTATGAAGGGGGTCTTGTAAGCCTTAAGTATCTCTATTGACTCCTTGGTTTGGGGCATTATGCCTTC
>JBDRFS010000088.1:0-5648 GCA_043818535.1 Candidatus Woesearchaeota archaeon | reverse complement strand
ATAATGGGACATCTGCCAGCTCTTACGTGAATATAACAGTGGCGGAAGATGATGAGTCTTCTCCGATTATTGAGTTCATATCCCCTGAAGACGGCGAGGAAATAGCATATTCTCCTGTCTACTTGAGGTTTAAGGTCTATGACGCCAGCGAGCCTGACTGCAGGCTTTCCCTCTACGAGGAAGATGAGGACAATGGCGGGTTCTACCACCTTCTTAAGGAGAAGGATTTTGAGTCAATAAGCAACGGAACTGAAAAAACCCAAAGTGAATCTTCTCTTGAGGCAGGCAATTATATGTGGAAAGTGGCCTGCAATGACAGCTTCGGGAATTCAGCAACAACTTCTGACAGGCTATTTTCGATTTACAGCACAATAAGGACAGTGGCATTAGCCTCTGAAGAGGGCTCCCAGATGAACTCTTCAGACTTTGAATCAAACCTTGCTGAGATAAACAGGATAATAGCTGAATTTGATTCCCTGGGCGTAAAGGAAAAGGAGTTTTCCTCTGACCTTGGCCTTGACACTCTGCTGGCGAGAAAGAAGCGCGACATAGAGAATCTAAGAAGGGATTTTTTCAATGTCAAATTCAGGACTTCGCTGAATGAGGAAGATAAGGAGAAGCAAAGGCAAAGCATACTGGCAAACCTTTCCAAGGTGCTGGATGACGTCCCGGCAAGCATAAGGGTGCTTTCATCGCATGAGTTTGTTAACTATGACATTAGCTCTGACCTTGGCGAGGTTTCAGAAGCCCTTTTTGCGCACAGGCAGGTCACTCTTGAGGACAAGGATATGTTTGGGGAATACCTCCTTGAGCTGCAGAACTTCATAACTGTCTCAACCAGGGTCAAGGCTGCAATAATAACTTACTACGGCGGGGAAGAAAAAACCATAACTTCAGTCACAAGAGAAATAACCATCTCAAACAGCAGCTATAGCAAAGTGCTTGAGGTCATACCTAAAGAGCTTGCGCAGTCAGCCTCGGGAATCACATTTATTTCTGATCATGTGGTTATAAAAAATGACCCCATAATTGAATTCGATATAGGGCAAAGCCAGAAATACACCTATTACTTTAAGGGCGAGAAGCTTGCAGACAAGATTAAGGGCATAGACACCCTGCTTATTTCAGAGCCGGAATCCTTCATCTTCCGCGGAGGGTCTTTTATAACGGGCCTTGCAGTCCTTGGTGGGAGGGGATTTGGCAGTGTTGACTACAAGCTTATGATTGCAATAAGCATTGCCCTGACCCTGCTGTTGCTTGTTGCCTATTCTGCGCTGTCTGCCAAGAAAAAGAAAGTAACAAAGAATGCAGGCGTCGAAAAGCTGCTGAAAGAAGCCTCTTCAGCGGCTACAATAAGGGATATTGATACTGTCCTGGATGTCTATTCCAGGCTTGGGGAAGCCTATTCTGCCATGAAATGGACTGAGAAAGGCTATTACTTCAATAAGATAGGCGGCATCTGCCATGACATAAACCTGCTTCTTGCAAAAGAGCTCATAGCAGACGGATATGCCTCAATGAAGCTTGGAGACTACGAGGGGGCGCTTGGGCTTTACGAGGATGTGCAGCAGATATATGAGATGCTTCCTGACAGGCATAAGGGGGAGATATTCCCTGAATGCAATGCCTTATACTCAAGGATTTCTGCAGGATTATCTCCAAAATAGGGTTTTTCTTGAAGCTTCGAAAATTAACTTTGAAATAAGTTAGCAGCCGCATTTCTGCATATGCCTCCAACTTTGCAGGCCTGAAGTGTTCTTGCATCACCCCTTGTCTGTCAAGTTTCGTCTTGATATTCAACTGGGAAAGCTAAGCCTTTCATCCCGCTAATAAGGGCTTCCGCGCCAACAAATCCAAAAGCGCTGGCTGCCTAATGTTTATGCTTAAATTTGCAGTCACGGGACTATGTAAAAGCTTATAAATCTTGCGAGATTTAGTAATAATACAAGAAAGTATTGATATAGCACTAAACCCTTGGAGGGGTGTAACGAGTGAGAAAAAAAGAGAGAGGTGGTACCCTTTTGAAATATATTGCAGCTAGTGTCTTAGCTGTTATCGCAGTGCTGGTTATTGTTTTCTTTGCAAGATACACAGGCTATGTTCCTGTTGGCCCGGAATATATCTCAGAGCTAGAAAGCCTCACCAAGCCTCCGACAGGGCCTTATGAGCTGAATGAAAGCACGGGCGGGGGATATATATACACAGTGCTGATAAACACGACACAGAAGAACCAGAGATGGAAAGCATATGTTGGGAACATTACAGGAAAGTTCGTGCTTCAAAGCGACGCTAACTTCACAATCTATGACTGGGTTATCAGCGACATAACCACTGGGGAAGTCTATGCAACAAGGAAATCCTCCTCTGTAAACTGGACAAACATAAACTGCACATGGGTAGCGACAGGAAATACTGATCCCGGCAACAGGTCTGTCGAAGGCTACGAGAACATTATGATGAACCATTCCAGCGCAGATGACAACATAACCACAACTTTTTCTTCAAGGAACCATACGGAGTTTTTTATAGGCACGCTGAGAATACAGGAGAACGCGTGCTATTCGCTTCATACTTTTGTCAACAACACGCCCCAAACAGCATCATTCCAGGAAGTGATACTTTATGAGGGAGACAATATTTCGGATGCAGGAGGCCATCTGGTTTACATGGCGCAGATGGACGACAATACATTAGGCTATGACAACCGCCTTTATGACTTCCAGCTCATGCTTCCTGAGAAGGGCATACCTGGGTTTGCAAGCTCAACAGCCTACTACTTTTATGTGGACCTTGGCTAAAAAAGATGGTGATACTTGGAAAAAGAGGAGAGTCTGTACTAATTGTAATAGTCTTTGCCTTGCTTCTGTTTGCAATTGTGCCCCTTGTTTCCATGCTCTCTGAAAACACCGGCCGCACCGTAGCCGTGAACACTTCTGCTGGGACAATTACTGTGATGGACATAGTTGACACAGACCCTACAGGGCTGTGGCACGGCGTTTATGGCATTGCCCTCCGTTTTCCCGGGTTCTTCATGAACCTGTCCGGCACTTACACGGCAGGAGGCATTACATTTGTCCCTCTTTACTTTGACTGCATACAGGATGATGCTTCCGGCGGCAAGGAGATATATGCAGCAACAGTGCCGAACGTTGATTTCAGCAACGTAAGGGCAGGCACCATAGGCATGGTTGACGCTTTCCTCAATTACACCGGCTACCCTACAAGGAACAAGTCAGACTCTGCTGCAAACACCTTTATGGAAACAATGGATGTCTACATAGGCAGCAATGTAATCACAAATGTTCCTGCAACCCACACTTACAAGTACAACGGGGACAATGATGTTTTTGACATTGGAATATTGAATTTCAGCGGTCTGCCTGTGATGGTCACCCACATACAGGACCCGCAATACGGATTTGACCCCGGGATGCCTCTTAACTTCCAGATGATGCTCCCAATCCCTGAGAACCAGTCGCAGGCATATTACTATTTTACAGACCCGAATGACGAGTGCCCTCTAGGCGGGCTTGGCAACCTTATAGAAGTAAGGGTATCGGGCTACACATTTGACCAGTACGGAAAAAACATATCAGGAGCTACTGTGACAATAGGCGGCTATTCCACGCTTACCGACGCTTTAGGGTTCTACAACTATACTGTGCTCCTCACCTCAGGCACTTACCGGGCAGTTGCGCAAAAGGCTGGATACGAGCCTAATGTTTCTTCAATTGCTTTTAGCTTCAGCTCTGCTTTCGGCAAAATAAACTTCACCCTGAGGAACCAGAGGCTTGGCGACAACCTTACAGTGACGCCAAGGGTGTTTGGCAATGTGATTGACACAGGAGGCACATTCCTTGCTGAGGTGAACATCTCGATGGGCGGTTCTTTTACTCTTAGTGATGCTGAAGGCAATTACAGCTTCAATCCCACAGTGGCACTTGGCACGCATTACATAATTGCCCTATACCCAGGCTACATGAATTATGTGGGGAATATAACTATTGCCGGAACAGATGCGGAGATAGAGCACAACATAATGATGGAGCCTATCCCATCACAGCAGATAATTATCATGCAGTATGTTACAGGCCCATACGTGAAAAAGCCTGTGCAGGTCCCAATAGTTCAGCCCAGGGTTGAGCAGCCGCTGAAGCTGGAGTATTTCATCCCAACAAAGCTCATAAAGAAGAAAATCCGGCAGAACACATTCATAGATGAGCCGGTCTACATCTTTAACTTTAAGAAAGTCCCTCTTACCGTAAACATTGAAAAAAGCGACAGCCTTGGAAGGGTGATGGAGATTGACCGGGAGCAGGTAATAGTCGGGCCAGATTCAGTAGGGATGTTCATAGTTAGGGCTTACGGCATAGAGACCTTGGGAGATTACAACGGCACAATAATCCTTACAGGGGACATATCTGATTCCATTCCAGTGGAGATAAGCGTGGTGGAAAACAAGCTGCCAATAGAGCTTTTGCTTATAGACATCGAGCTCCTGAGCAAGAGGCTTACGCCGGGCTCGCCATTTAAGTACAGGGTAGGGCTGCAGAACCTGCTTATGGAGCAGGGCTACCAGGTGAAGCTAAGGCACAGCGTAATTGATGCTTTGGGAAAAGCAGCTTATGCCAGCGAGGAAGAGGATGTGGAGATACGCACCACTGCCAACCTTATTAAGGAGCTGAAGCTTCCGGACAATATCCCAGAAGGGGAATATGTGCTAAGGATTGATGCGTCTTACTTGAACCTTACTTCAACAGCCAGCGCCAAGTTTGTTGTTTCCAGGCCAATTTACCTCCTTTCAGTCTTTGGCATTCCGCTCTGGCACCTTTCGCTAATGCTTGCCGGCCTCCTCCTGCTCCTCCTGCTTTTCTATTACTTCAGGCAGTACAGGGAGAAGAAGAAGCGCTACCATCTCAAGGTAGACATGTCTGAGATGCCAAAAGCAGGCCCTGGGTCTATATTCATAGGAAGGATTGCGGAAACAACATACAAGACTTACATCGAGCTAGATAAGCTTAAGATGCACGCCATAGTTGCAGGAGCTACAGGGAGGGGAAAGACAATTGCTGCACAAGATGTTGTGGAAGAGGCGCTCATGAAAAATGTTGCTGTGATTGTGGTGGACCCTACTGCACAATGGTCAGGCATGCTGAGGAAATGCACGGACAAGAAGATGATGTCCTTCTATCCTAAATTCGGGCTGAAGGCAAAGGATGCGCGGGCATTTAACGGCAATGTGCGCTACATTCAAAACGCCCTAGAGAAAAATAAGCATAAAGAAAATAGTGAAGCCCGGGGAGATCTACGTTCTTGCAGTCAACAGGCTTGACCCGAGCGAGATAGACGTGTTCGTTGCAAACCTGATACGGGAGATTTTCCATTCAGACCCTCAGGAGTCGGCAGACCTTAAGTTCCTGCTTGTATTTGATGAAGTTCACAGGCTGCTCCCAAGGTTTGGGGGCTCTGGAGAGGGATTCCTCCAGGTTGAGAGGGCGTGCAGGGAATTCAGGAAGTGGGGCATGGGCGTATTGCTGATAAGCCAGGTATTAAGTGACTTCCTTGGGGAGATTAAGGCAAACATAAACACTGAAATCCAGACCAGGACTGCAGAAGAGGGCGACCTGGAGAGGATAAAGACTAAATAC
>JBDRFS010000087.1:0-26984 GCA_043818535.1 Candidatus Woesearchaeota archaeon | reverse complement strand
AGAAAGAGGAGAAGAAAGAGGAGAAGAAAGAGGAGAAGAAAGAGGAGAAGAAAGAGGAGAAGAAAGAGGAGAAGAAAGAGGAGAAGAAAGAGGAGAAGAAAGAGGAGAAGAAAGAGGAGAAGAAGGAAGATAAGCCAGAAGCTGAGGCAAAAGAAGATAAGCCGGTTGCTGAAGAGGAGAAAGAAGCTTAACATGAGCTTAAAAACTTACGAGGCAAAATCAATTCTTTTAGGAAGGAAAAAGAAAAAGAAGGATGAGCAGGATGATGTAAGGCCTTGCTTCATATCATTATTCAACGGGAATAACCCTCATCTCACTGCAGAGGTGCCATTAGATATTTTAGAGTTCGATAGCATACACAAGATAATAATCAAAGGCCTTGATGTGAACTACTTGCTTCCTGGAAATGATATAGTGGTGAATGACCTTGAGCAGATAGATGTTCTTGTGGAAGGCCCACATATAACAGTAACGGGCAAGCAGAAGAAGGATTAAATTCTATCAGTTACCTTTATAAATAAAGCTTCTTTCCCAGTAAAGCATGGCTGAGAAGAAAACTAAAACGGCGCCTGTAAAGAAAGCCGCTAAAAAGAGGGTTTCCAAAAAGAAGCCAGCAGAGAAAAAATTGGCCGGAAAATCTGATACTCAGCCGGAAATAAATATCGGCCTTATTGGTCATGTCGACCACGGCAAGACAACGCTTACTTGCCTCCTTTCAGGGAAGTGGACAGATACCCATAGCGAGGAGCTAAAGAGGGGAATAACCATCAGGCTGGGCTATGCGAACGCAACGTTCTACAAGTGCCCTGAATGTGGGGAGCCTGAATGCTACACCACTTCTCCTAAATGCAAGAAGTGCGGCAAGCAGTGTACGCCCCAAAGAAAAATATCATTAGTTGATGCTCCTGGTCATGAGACACTCATGGCTACAATGCTTTCAGGGTCTGCAATAATGGATTGCGCCTTGCTGCTGGTGGCGGCAAACGAGCCCTGCCCGCAACCGCAGACAAAGGAGCATTTGATGGCTTTGGAAATAGCTGGAATAAACAAGATAATAATTGTCCAGAACAAGATAGACGTGGTGACAAAGGAACAAGCCCAGGAAAATTACAAGCAGATAAGGGAGTTCCTCAAGGGGACATTTGCTGAGCAGGCCCCAATTATTCCAATATCTGCCCAGCAGGGGATTAACATAGACTTGCTCGTGAAGGCAATCGAAGAGAACTTCCCAACACCTGAAAGGGATTTGAGCAAGGATCCTATAATGTTCATCGCCAGGTCTTTTGATGTGAACAAGCCGGGGTCAGAGATAAACAAGCTTGTTGGGGGTGTTTTGGGGGGGGCATTAACGCAAGGTATGCTTAAAACAGGGGATAAGATAGAAATAAGACCTGGGAGGAAGGTGGAGAAAGAGGGCAAAACCCTGTGGCTTCCCATAATTACTCTGGTGACTGGCATTATGACTGGCTCTGAAAGTATAGGCCAAGCAATCCCAGGAGGATCAATAGCTGTTGCCACAAAGCTTGACCCTTCGGTCGTGAAAGCTGACGCTTTGGCCGGGAACATAATTGGGCATGAGGGAAAGATGCCCCCTGTATGGAATGAGATAGAGCTTGAGCCTAAGCTTCTTGAGAGGGTTGTTGGGACAGAGAAGGAGCTGAATGTAGAGCCAATAAAGAAGTCTGAGCCCCTGATGCTTAATATCAATGCAAGCGTAACCACTGGAGTGGTAACTGCTTTAAGTAAGAAGGGCTTCCACATAGTTCTTAAGAGGCCGATATGTGCTGGCAATGGTGAGAAGGTTACTATCTCAAGGCTTGTGGGGCACAGGTTCAGGCTTATAGGGTATGGGAAGATACTTGGCTGAAGTCTACAATATAAATCTATTTAAATCTTAAACTATTAATTCTAGTAAGAGTGGTAAAGATAACTGTTTCCGGACACCCGGGTGCTGGGAAGACGACTTTCTGCAAGATCCTTTCAGAACGGCTTGGGCTTAACCATTATTACATGGGGGGCATAATCAGGGAAATGGCTTCCAGGAAAGGGAAGAAGCTTGAGGAGTTCTACAAGAGCTTGAGCAATGATCCTGAAGGCGAGAGGAAATTGGACTTTTACCAGAAAGAGCTTGGAGAAAAGGAGGAGAACTTCATAATGGAAGGCAGGACGTCTTTCTTTTTTATTCCGGATTCGATAAAGATTTTCCTTTCTGTCAGGCCTGAGGTGGGGGCTGAAAGGATTCACAATGAAAAGAAGGGTGAAAATAAGAGGAATGAGAATAATTATGAGACAATTGAAGAGACTCTTAAGGCCAATAATGGAAGATTGGAGGAGGAGAAGAGGCGTTATATGCAGCTGTATGGCATTGACCATCATGACCCAAAGAATTTTGACTACCATATTGATACGACTTACTTGAACCCTGAAGAGGTTGTTGAGGAATTCCTTAATTCGTATTCTTTTTTGAAGTAAGAAGTCTGGAGTGTATCTTTTGTTTTGAGTTTAAGTAACTTTTATTAATTGTGAGGCCTTCTATTTTGTTATGGCAAACCTGTGTGTATTTGGAGATAGTACTGTTTGGGGAGCGTGGGATGATGTTGGCGGGTGGGTTGCCAGGCTGAGGAGGTATTTGGATATCAAGACTGATGGGGAAATGATTGTTTATAATTGTGGTGTCTCTGGTGACAATACTGATGACCTTCTTGAAAGGTTTGAAACTGAAGCAAAAGCAAGAGAGCCTGGGATAATAATAATCTCAATAGGTGCAAATGACTCTACAATCAACAATTCTCGGGAAACCAAGGGCTATAACGGCATTGAGTTGGATAAGTTTAAATGGAATATACTTCAACTTATAAAATTGGCTGGAAAGTTCACAGATAAGATTGCTTTTGTTGGCTTAATGCCTGTGGACGAGTCAAAGACAACTCCTTTACCTTGGAATATAACAATGTCCTATACAAATGAGAATTGTAAAAAATATAACTCGGCAGTAAAAGAGGCTTGCAAAGATATTCTTTTCATAGACCTATTTGAAGAGTGGTCAAAACTGGATTATAAAGGGCTTCTTGATGACGGGCTTCATCCCAACAGCAAGGGCCATGAAGTGATATTTGAGACTGTTAAAGAATCTTTGGAAAAGAATGGGTTGTTGTAATTAGGAATGCATTGCTGCCATAAGTTATTTATATCTAATACTATCCTAAATGTTTATGAAAATAACAATCACCGGGATGCCGGGCTCTGGGAAGTCAACTGTTGGGAAGATACTCGCTGAAAAGCTTAAAATGAGCTTTATGTCCATAGGGGAGATGAGGAGGGCTGTTGCTAAGATAAGGGGCATGACTATATTTGAGTACAATAAGCTCAATGAGGATACTGATACGCCTGTAGATAAGTACCAGGAAGATTTTGGCAAGCAGAATGATAATATTATTGTTGAGGGAAGGACTTCTTTTCATTTCATCCCAGACTCTGTAAAAGTGTTTCTGGGCGCCGACATAAATGTTGCGGCAGAAAGGATATTCAAGGACCCAAGAAACACAGAGAAGAAGTACAATAATGTTGAAGAGGTTGAAGCTGCAATAAAAGACCGGATGGAAAATGATGGCAAAAGGTATAAGGAAAGGTATGGCTTTGATGCATTTGACAGGAAGAATTTTGATATTGTTATTGATACTACTTCTATTTCAGCAGAAGAGGTTGCAGAAGAAATTATTCTAAAACTCCAAAAATAAAAACTCTTTTATACTAGCTTCCCTAATATTTACCATATGTTATGGGGAGCTTTATTGCTTGCAGTATCACTTAGCATAGTGCATTTCTTCAGTGACATATTCTCTAAGCTCTTTGATAAGTTCCACATTCCTATAGTTAACTTCAGTTCCGGGTTCTTTATATCCTTAATATTCCTGGAACTGATGCCTCAGGCGATGAGGGGGATGGAGTACTTTGATGTGTTCTTTGCTATCTTTGCCGGCTTTGTGGCTTTCCACCTGGCTGAGAAATACGTGTATCAGCATGTTAAAAATAAGCATGAAATGATAAAGGACCTGAAGATATTCCATGAGGTAGGTTTCTTTATAGAACATTTCCTTATAGGATTCTTTCTTGTGCTTGTTTTCAGGATACAGGGCGTCTATTCCATGGTGGTATTTGTTCCTTTGGCCTTGCATACTATCTCATCTTCGCTTACAATGGAGTCTATACATCTCATGTCAAAGAGTTATTTGAACAAGATAATACTGTCCATCTCAACAATAGTTGGGGCGCTTGTGGCAGGGTTAATAGCCCCTTTCGGGTTTGCCTATTACAGCTTTTTTTCCATAGCTTTGGGAGCATTGTTCTATGTGGGCGTTAGGGACATGCTGCCTTTGAAGAAGGGCAATCCGATATTCTTTGTTACTGGTGTGGTAATTAACATTGTGCTTTTCAGTGCAGCTAAGATACTGTAGCGAAACTTATTTAAAACCATATACTCCTTTGGTGTAATTATGCATGATGTAATGATAATAGGCCTGGGTCCTGGCGGAGCAGCGGCAGCAATATACGCCAGAAGGTTTAACATGAAGTCAGTATGCTTCTATACTGATTTGGGGCTGCTGTCTACTGCGCATAAGGTTGAGAACTGGCCTGGAGTGCAGGAGGCTGAGGGCTATACCTTGTGCAAGAGCTTCTTTGACCATGCTTCCAGCTTAGGAGCAGAAATAATCCCTGCTGAAGTGGAGGATGTTGAGAAGATTTCCGATGGCTTTAAGGTTAAGGCTTCTGGCAAGGCTTACGAAGCAAAGACGTTGATAATTGCTACTGGTGCGAAGCATAGGAAGCTGAATGTGCCTGGAGAAAAAGAGTTTTCTCAAGGGAGGGGAGTAAGCTATTGTGCAACGTGCGATGCTCCAATGTTTAAGGATAAGGTGGTCTGTGTTGTTGGGGGATCAGATGCGGCTGCGATGTCTGCCTTGAAATTGGCAGAGCATGCTTCTAAGGTCTACATAATCTACAGGAAGGAGAGGATAAGGTCAAGGCCTTCCTTGACTGAAGCTGCAGAAAAAAACCAAAAAATTGATTTCATTTACAAGGCTAACATTGTTGAGATACTTGGCGACAAGATGGTAAGCAAGGTGAAGCTGGACACAGGAAAACAGGTTGAGGTTGAGGGCGTTTTCGTGGAAATAGGCTCTGAGCCATCTAATGGGATTGCCAAAACGCTCGGTCTTGAACTTGAAGGCAGCCTGATAAAAGTGAACGAAAAGATGGAGACTTCTGTTAAGGGCGTTTATGCTGCCGGGGACGTCACCACGGGTAGCAACAGGATAAGGCAGGGCATTACAGCTGCTGCTGAAGGCTGTATTGCTGCAACTTCTGCATTTGCTTTCCTGACTGGAAGGGATGTCAAATTGCAGGCTTCTAACTAAGGATTGTTTTGTGCAAAAGCCATTTGAATCAAAAAGCTTATATAAGGGCATGTAATAACAAGTTAAATATGGCAGAGAAGTCTAAAAATCTTGTGGGTTTGAAACAGACAAACGAAATTGAATGGAGGATGCTACAGAATTTAGACCACTGCTTTCTGGAGTCTTTGGACCATATAGGGGACTTGACAGAAGAAGAGAGGCAAAAGCTCAGGGAAACTCTTTTGATGCTGCTGAAGGATACAAGGAATCATTATGGGAGCATATGTGAGCTTATGGAGAAGGTGTGCAAAAGTGGGGAAGATAACTACTAGGGCGGAACTTGTAGAAGGGCTGAAGGACCAGCTAAAGCTTGGAAAAATGGCAAGGGATGCCTATAAAGAGGAATCGCTTATTTTTAGCAATCCTAAAATCCTACAACTTATCAGAAGCATGAAGGAAGACGAAGAGAAGCACATCGGTCTTGTTGAGGAGCTTCTGGATATGCTTGAGAATGCCCATAAATAATTCTTGTATATGCCCTTTAGGTTTAGCTAACTAAGATTCCGAAACACTTAAATATCTTCAGCCACTGATAACACCTTGAAATGAGAATACTTGCAATACACGCGGATTTCCTGAAATACGAGCCTAAGAAAAAGGCAATAGGGGCTGCTGAAGATGTCAAGCCTGGAATGAGGGAAGTAAGGGAATGCCTGGTTGTCTTTACGGCTGTGGAGAAGAAGGATGAGGAGAACGAATCCGGTGCAGTGGACAGTTATGTTAATGAGGTGAAGGACATTGCAGGAAAGGTCAACACGAAAAGCATAGTGCTTTACCCTTATGCTCACTTGAGCCCGGATCTGTCAAAGCCTTCTGTGGCAGTGAATGTAATGAGGGGTGCTGAGGAAAAGCTGAAGAAGGAAGGCTACGTGGTTGAAAGGGCCCCTTTTGGCTGGTACAAGGCATTTGACATTGCATGCAAGGGCCACCCATTATCAGAATTGGCAAGGTCATTTGGCCCTGGAGAAGCTAAAAAGCAGGATGTTTCAGAAGCTGTGGAAAAGGAAAAGAAGCTGAAGTCAACGTGGTATGTTGTTGATAAGGAAGGAAAGCTTCATGAAATATCTGAAAACAAGGGAAGGGTGGAAGGCTATGACTTCTCCAAGTATAAGAAGCTGGAAAAGTTCGCTGCTTATGAGATATCCAAAGTGAGGGCTTCGCAGCAGGAGCCTCCGCATGTGAAGTACATGAGGGCTTTGGAGCTTGTTGATTACGAGCCAGGTTCTGATCCTGGAAATCTAAGATATTATCCCAAAGGGAGATTGATAAAGGCTTTGCTTGAGGCTCATGTGACATCAAAGATGCACAGTTATGGCGCAATGGAGATTGAGGCGCCGATAATGTACGATTACGAGCATCCAGCGCTGAAGAGCTACATGAACAGGTTCCCAGCAAGGCAATATACAATCCAGACTCCAAACAAAAAGGTGTTCCTGAGGTTTGCGGCCTGCTTTGGGCAATTTTTAATGGCGCATGACATGAACATCTCTTACAAGGATCTTCCCATGAAACTTTACGAAATGACAAGATACAGCTTTAGGGTTGAGCAGAGGGGAGAGCTTACCGGGTTGAGGAGGCTTAGGGCTTTTACCATGCCTGACTGCCATGCTTTCTGCAAGGACTTTGATTCTGCAAAAGCAGAGATGATGAAACGCTTCAGGATTGGCATGGAGCTGCAGAAGGAAATGGGTTTGGAAATGCCTGATGACTTGGAAGGAGCAATAAGGATTACTAAGGAATTTTATGAAAAGAACAAGGACTTTATCAGGGAGATGGTTAATGTGTGGGGCAAGCCGATGCTGCTTGAGATGTGGGAGGAACGCTTCTTTTACTTTGTAATGAAGTACGACTGGAACTTTGTTGACGCTTCGGATAAGGCTTCTGCCTTGTCAACTGACCAGATTGACATTGAGAACGGCCCAAGGTATGGCATTAAGTATACTGATACTGACGGCAGCAAGAAGGATGTTATGATATTGCACCAGTCTCCTTCAGGAGCTATTGAAAGGGTGATGTATGCATTATTGGAGAAGGCTTATTTCCAGCAGCTGGAGAAGAAGAATCCGACATTGCCTTTATGGCTCGCTCCTACGCAGATAAGGGTCATGCCGGTGTCCAATGACAAGCATTCCGAGTATTGCGAGAAGATTGCAAAAGAGCTTTCTGAGAGGCGGATAAGGGCAGACATAGATGACACCGAAGAGACTGTAAGCAAGAAGATTAGGAATGCTGAGAAGGAATGGGTGCCTTACATTTTGGTCATTGGCGACAAGGAGATAAAGGGCGGGCAGGTCAATGTCAGGATAAGGGAGAGTTCTGAGCAGAAGGAAATGGAAATGTCTGACCTTGTTGCAGAAGTGAAGGAGAAGACTTCTGGCATGCCTTATATAGGGCTTCCGCTGCCTAAATTGCTGTCTAAAAGGCCTAAGTTTGTTGGCTAGACTTTTTTATTAGCAGCACGTTTTGTTTTCTTTTGTTCCTTTTTATGTGTTTGTTGCGAAAAGCTTATTAATGCCTCTTTTGTTCCTTAGGATAAATATTTATGGAGGGGATAAAATGGCAAAAGAAATATCCGATTTTATCAAAATGTTAGCAACTTCAGCAGAAGATAATAGAGATAATTCATGGCGTAATACAGGTGCTTTTCTTGGTGGTAGATTTGGATACGAAATAATAAAAGATAATAAGCCGACAGGTTATTTTTTGGGTGGACGAGGAGGCAATTCTTTAATAAATCCTGAAGGAAAAGAAATAGGATTTGTTCGTTTCCCTCGTTCTGAAATATTAGATTCCCAAGGTAAACCTACAGGGTATTTTATTGGTGGTAGGTTCAGCGCGGAAATATTTTTTTAGGATGGAAAGAAATAAATCTTCCCACAGCAACATAAGCCACAATACAGACTTCCAATACAGTTAACTTTATATATAAATTAAAAACACTCATTATAATATGATAGCAATTATCGGAGGGGGGCCTGCAGGAAGCTACGCAGCTTACAAGCTCGCCCAATCCGGATATGATGTACAGGTATTTGACCAGAAGAAAACAATTGGGAGCCCGGTGCAGTGCACTGGACTTTTAACTTCACAGATAAAGAACCATATCAAGATAGATGACAGCTTCCTAGTAAATGAATTGAGCAACGCAAGGATATTCTCCCCAAACGGCATGTCTATAGACGTCAAGTTGAAGAGCAAGAACTTCCTTTTTAACAGGACAAAGTTTGACAATCATTTGGTAAAGATGGCAAAGGGTGAAGGCGCCAAGTTCAACCTAAAACACAAGTTTAATGGCTTTCAGGATGATAAGATCAAGGTTGGGGCAAGAAGGATAAAGGCAGATTATGTTGTCGGGGCGGACGGCCCAAACTCAATGGTTGCAAAAGCTTCTGGCATGGATAATGGGAGGGAGTTCACAGTCGGCGTACAGGTTAGGGCAAGGATTAAAGTGGATCCAGAAACAATTGAGTTCTGGCCGGGCTATGGGAACTTTGGATGGCTGGTTCCAGAATCAGATAAGGTGGCAAGGATAGGGGTTGCTTCTTACTCCAACACTAATGAAGTTTTCAAGGTGTTTATGGAAAGGCATTTCCCGCAAGCAAAGGTGCTTGAAACCCAAGGAGGGCTAATCCCGCTGTATAGTCCAAGGCAGAAGCTGCAGTCAGGCAATGTCAGGCTTGTAGGAGACGCTGCCACCCAGGTAAAGGCTACCACTTTTGGAGGCATAGTCTTTGGGCTTATGGCAGGTGACATCCTTGCGCAGGATCTAGACAACTATGAGAAGAACTGCAGGGGGGCAATGGAGAACGACTTGAGGGCAGCCCTTATTGCAAGAAAAGTCATGGACAGGTTCAGCGCAAAGGATTACAATGAGCTAATCAATATATTTGGCAGGCAAGACGTTAAAAAGATAATTGAAGAGAATGACCGTGATTTCCTTTCAAAGTTTGCTTTTCAGCTAATTAAGACTGAGCCAAGGCTGTTGAAGTTTGCAAGGAAGATTGTTTTCTGATATTCAAGATGATCATTAAAGAAATAAGAAAAGAACTCAAAGGGAATGTTGATTCTGCTTACAAGGATGGCTGCTTCAGGTATTCCAAGGAAAAGATAAGACTTCATGGCGTTAGAGCGCAGAAAACAAGGGAGATCTCAAGAAAATATTTTAAGCAGCTTAAATGTAAGGACAAGAAAAAGGTATTCCTTTTATGCGAAGAGCTTCTTGAGTCAGATTTTAGCGAGGAGAAGACAATAGCTTTCGACTGGGCTTTTAGGCTCAGGAAGCAGTATGAGAACAAAGACTTCAACACTTTTGAGAGATGGCTAAAGAAATATGTTTGGGATTGGGCAAGCTGTGACAACTTCTGCACGCACGCCTTTGGCGAGCTAATCAGGCAATACCCTGAATTAATCCTTAAATTTAAAAGTTGGGCGTTTTCTGGAAATATGTGGCTTCGAAGGGCATCTGCTGTTATCATGATACCTCTTGTTAGGAAGAAGGAGTATCTTAGCATTGTCTTCGAAATAGCAGACATTCTTCTTGTGGATAAGGAAGACCTTGTGCAGAAAGGCTACGGCTGGATGCTTAAGGAAGCTTCTAATGTATATCCAAAAGAAGTCTTTGCTTTTGTGATGAAGAATAAGGATGTGATGCCAAGGACTGCTTTAAGGTATGCGATTGAGAAATATCCTCAAAATTTAAGGCAGAAGGCTATGGGAAAAAGGTAGTAGGCTGCTGATTTGATACAATTTTCCGACTATAACTGTAATTTTCCGGAACTCTCGAAAAACCCTATACCTTTTTCCAGTAAAGTTTATTAAGATTAATTCTCATAATGGAATTGGTGAAATCAAATGGGGACAAAAGACTTAAATACGGGGCAGCCTTATGACGGTTTAGAGATGGCAGCACATACTTTGAAAGGAAGAAAGTATTATTCTACAAAGAAAGAAGTATATGATGTAAAAAGGAAAGGCGAAGTTGTCAGGCATTCGAAGAGGTTTGGGTATTATATCATAAGACCGAAGAAGAGACTATTCAGAAAGAACTTGCTAAGAAGACTTTTGGGATGATTACAGTGATGAAGGTTATGCTTGATACAAATATTTTTGTGGATTTTATGTTGGTACAATGGAAGAGAGAGAAGAATCAGCCAATTCCCCGGGCACTAAGGAAGAGTGAGAAAATACTAACCGCTTATTTTGGCAGAAAGTTTGTTAATTTTGCTTCTGAGTGGAATATCTTAGAATTTAGGGATGTAGTGGAGAGGTTTGTTACCGAGATTAAGTTAATAGAAAATGGCTATTCCCTTCAAGAGTTTAGTGAAGGAAGAAAAAAATTGCCCTTGACTGAAAGTGAGATAAAAAGAATTAACTATATCGTTGAGGATGCATTCAAGCTTTCTGAATTCAGGAGCAGACCTTTAATTCAGGAAGATTTTAAGTTAATAAAAAGGGTGTGCTCATCAGGTTTTTCCTTATTAGATGTAATTCATCTATACAATGCAAATAATCTTAATTGCGACTATTTTATAACTCGGGACAAACAACTGATTAGAGGATTCAACGCAAAAAAAGATCGGGCCGCTAACTTGATGAATGAAAAAATTAAAATAATTTCAAGGGAGCAGTTTACAAAAAAGCTCAATAATTAACCTTATACCTCAGCAGGGCCCCTATCCCGCCCAGCCCCTTGAGCTTTTCCCCGCCTTCATGCTCTTCGGATACTATTACTACTTCTCCTTTTTTCCTGTCAACTGCCTGCATTATGGCATCCAATTCAGAATAACTCCCTTCTTCCTTCGTCTTGTGGATCAATGCATCTGTTACCAGAAGCGTTTTGACAGCTCCGGCTTCTGCCGCCTCCTTAGTCTCCTTCAGGCCATAGGCTGCTGCACCCTGCTTTGCTATCTCTTTAAGGAGATCATCAACATCCCTTATTTCACAAGCTGCCCTTTCCTGCGATAATGCTGTTTTTACTTCCTCCCTTTTTAGCAGCTCGTTAATGCCTGGCTTGCCAGTGTCATTGCATGTTGCAACTATTACCTTTGAGGCAAGCCCGGGCTCTTTCTTCTTAAGAACCTTCATGAGGTCCTCTTTCCAGAATGCCGGGCTTCCTATCACCAGCCTTTCAATCTCAAACCGGTCTGAATACTCCTTAAGCTGCTTCACCAGCTCTCCATAGAAGTCCTTTCCCTGCTTTTTGCTTTCATCGCCTTTTTTCTCAACATCACCCTGCAAGTCACCCAGGTAATCATAGCCGTACTGCTTCAAAAGCGCAAAGCTTGCATTGTCCCTTTCCATTGCGCATATCAATATTTTGGAGTGCTTCTCCTTCATTGCCTCGTTTATCTTGTCAAGCTGGTAGCGAAGCCATTTTTTCTTCTTTATTGTGAGGATAGTGCCTTCACTGACATCAAACGTATGATAGGAGCCTCTAGAGACATCTTCAGACCCTCCCCTGACAACCCCTGAAACCCTTAATGAGTTGGTATAGCGGTGGAACTCTACCCTCTCCACCTCAACCTCCAGAAATACTGGCTTCTTGACAACTTTTATGTTCTCTTCACTGCCCAATTTAAGCTTCCTGAAAGTCTTCCCTTTAACCATGTCTTCTGGCTCTATTACATGGCTGAGATACCAAAGGTCATCCATGTGCTGGACTTGCACCTTAATATCCCCAGCTTTGATGTTCTTGTGTATTACTTTCATATCAATCGATAAGAAAAGCTTTATATATTAATATATCTATTCTTTATAAATATGAATGGCAGAAAGGGCTCATCCTCATCAGCAGCATCAGATGTATCAATTTTGATAATCCTTATAGCCCTGTTCATACTGGCCTACGTGATAATGCTTCCTCCTGAAGAGAGGTCTGCGCTTATCAACGAGACATATTCGGATGATTCTGAGGACTCTGCTTCCACGTCATCTGCAAAAGTCCTGTTTTCGGCTTCTCCAGGCAAGGTTTTTTCATATTCCACAAATGTGCAGACCATTAACCTGGAGCCTGTGCATGTTTTCAGCAGGGAAAGCTCTTCCACGACCAGCCTTGTGAAGTCCCTGTACGTGAACAGGAATTTCATACAAAACGGCTACAAGGAAATTTACTTTGACATTGAGGATGTGGATAATCTCAATAGCCTCAAGCTCCTGATGCTGGTTGCCGAGTCAAAGGGCCCTATAGCCATAAAGTTCAATGGGCGGCTTGTTTACCAGGGCTATTTGGCATCTGCTAATCTTCCCATAAGCCTGCCGCAGAGTGCGGTTAAGGAAGAGGGCAATAAGCTTGAGTTCTCTATACCAATGCCATGGTGGAAGCTTACGTCATCTTTTTACTATTCCTTGCAGGACATAGGCCTTATTGAGGAGATGAAGGAGGAGAAGTCTTCCTCTTCAAGGAGCTTCATGGTGGATGCTGGGCTGGCGGAGCAGGTAACCAGTGCAGAGCTTAGGTATTATTTGGGGTGCAACACTGTGGATGAGCAGTCAACGCTTACTGTGCTGTTTAATGGGAGGAATCTCTATTCTGATACCATATTCTGCCAGTACACAGATGAGAGGATAGTGCCATTGCCAAGGGCGCAGTTTAAGGGCAGGGAGAGGCACACGCTCAGCTTTAAGGTTGATTCTGGCGATTATAACATTGATGAGCCAAAGATAAAGGTAAAGCTGGCCAGGAGCGCTTATCCCACAAATGTGTTTGAGGTTGACTCAGACTTGTGGGGCAAGATAAGTGATGGGGATGCCAAGGTGAAGCTCTATTTCAAGTTCAGTGATGATGGGAGCAGGAAGAGGGCAAGGGTGCTTGTGCAGGACAAGGAGTTTGCCTTTGACACTACTTTGGGGACATATTCAAGGGAGATAACAAGCTCTCTGGATGATGGTGCCAATGTAATCAAGCTCATACCCCAATCTAACTTTGAGATCAACAACATGAAGGTTTACTGGGAGTAGTTAGAAGCCAGCGATGTATTCTTTTGTTGCTGTGGATTGCCTATTAACCTCTTAACAAAGGCTTAAAAACAAGAATTGCGGCTGCTAAAAAAAAAGAAAATAAAAAAAATTAATGCTTCTTTAGCTTCTCTAAGTACTGCGGAGCCTTTGATTTCAAGCCAAGCCCAAAAGCTAGGCCAATTGCTAAAGCTACTCCTAATCCAAAGCTTCCTAGGATTATGAGGAAGGCATTCTCAAGTATTGAGACTTGGATTCCTATCTGTTCAAGCGCGATGACAATTGCAATGAAGATTATCACAACTTTGAGCAAAGAGCTCATGAACTTTGTCCCTTTCATTGCAGTGTGTGCCTCTATTATATGGCTCACATAGTGCGCTACAAACAGCCCAGCAAATACGGCTAATACTGCTATTATCAGCTGCGGCAGCCAAAGCACGAACCGGTTTAGCATTATTGACAATGTGCCTAGGTTTACTGCATCAACAGCTGCTTGGATGAATATTATGAAGATGTACCACTTTGTAAGCACACCAAGCAGTGATGAAAGCTTTAGCTTGCCAATTGCTTTTGGAAGAGTTACCTTCTCAAGGCCCTTATCTACTCCTATCTTGCTAAGCATCACTCTTATGACATGCCCAAGTATCAATGCTATAAAGTAGCCTATAAGAAGAATAACTATTGCAGCTACAATGCCTGGGAAAACTATCACAAAGCCGTTCCATAGGTTTACTAGCGGGTTAAGAAGCTCCTCTGCGAAATAAGCCATTTGTTTTCACCTCCTTTTTTTTGAATATAACTGAATATTATGGGGGCTTTAATCTATTTAAGCATTTCCTTAGGGCCTGAGAGATTCACTACGTGCCTTAAAGGTCATTTAACCTGAATCACTGCCTCTTCTGGAGCCGTTCCTATTTGGGGGCTATCTTCTGATGTAGTGTTCTGGCCTTCAAGGCTGATGTTTTCAGCAGGATCTTTAGGCATTTCTTCATTGGATAGTTCCTGCATTCCATAGTATCCTGCAGCTATTATTAGGATTATTATCAGCAGCACTAATGCAATCTTTGTCAGCTTGAAAATGAACTTTAACAAGACCAGGAATATTATTATGGCCAGAAGCGCTATTATAGTTATCCAAAACATATGTAATAGGGGGCTAACAGACTATATATTCCTTGCTATTATCAGCCTATTGTGTGGAGTCCTGAAATTATTTCCCTAAGCTAAAGAGCCTGTGAATTCATTATTTAAGAAGCCTGCAATGCCCACATTGTTGCAGAAGAAAGCATTGCGGTCTAATGATGCATAAGATGCAATTCTGGCTTCTATTTAAAAATAAACGGCTGAAAAAATATTGGGACTCTACAATTATCAGCCTATTGCCCTTCTGAAGTCCCTTATTTCTGCGCTTGAGACTCCATCTAAGGTGTTGAGCTTGTTCTCGAACTCGTCCGTGCCCAGCATCTCATCAATTATGAAGATTATGTCCAGGGCCTTTATCCCGAAAGCTATTGGCTCAATACTGGATCTCCCGAATTCCCCTTTGAGGCTTTCTATGGCTTCCTTTGCCTTCTCTTCTACTTTGGAGGGGTCTGTCTCAGGGCTTTCCATCATGAGCCTTACAGTTACTATAGCTTTTGCCATTTTTAGTTAGGCCCGGAGAATCCGCATTTTGGGCAGGTGTACTTTGTGGCTAATTTCCTGCAATTGAGGCATCTCACTATGGTTTCCATGCCGCAGTTTGGGCATTTGAAATTGGTAGAACCTGTATCATTGGTAGTTTCAGTGTTGCATGACGCGCATCTTGGATTTTTCATTCTGGGGATGAGAAAACCATAAGTATATATAAAGCTTTGGTTTTATAGCTGTGAGCTCCCGTGGTGTAGTGGATAGCACGTGGCCTTGCGGAGGCTGAAACCGGGGTTCGAGTCCCCGCGGGAGCATTGGACACTGAGTTCAAGTCTCTGGCGGCTAAAAACCCTTGGGATTCGGACATCAAGTAGTGTGCGTCAGAGTCCAAAAAACTTCGGCGCCTTGAACATTTAGTTCTTTGTCCACCCAATCCTGGGGAGGTTTTGGTAGAAATCTTATAAGCCCACTATATAAATCCTTTTTTTTCCTTTCTTTTTGGAAGCCAGTAATATGGCTTTTGTAAGTAAAGGTCGTTAATGCTTTCTTTTGTAACATTCCAAGCAGAACGGGCTTCTAAATGGGAAAAACCACCCACCAAAAGATTTATATACATAATATTATGTATTATTATACATACTATGCGTACGGAAAACAAAATAGTCCAGTTGTTCATAGGGGAGAAAAAGCCAAAAACAATAAGGCAAATTGCTAAAACAATCGGGTCTGATTATAAGATAACACATACTGCTGCCAAACGATTATTGGACAAAAAAGTACTGGTATCCACAACTATTGGCAAAAGCACATTATGTGAGATGAACGGATCTTTTTATGGTATTGAAATATGCCGCGCAGAAGATGATAGAAAAAAGGACTTATTGAAAAATAAAAACCTAAGGCAACTTTATGCTGAAGTTATGGGGAAAATGCAGTCTGCGTTCTTCGTCTTTATTGTCTTCGGGTCATTCACTAAAGGGAAGCAGACAAAGAATTCTGATATAGACCTGTTATTCATATCAAATGATAAGGATTTTGAAAGGGAAATACTTAATATGCTTTCTCTAATACCTTTGAAGACCCATGCTTTGGTTTTTACAGAAAAGGATTTTGTTAGGATGAAAGATTCGAAAAAACCGAATATTATTCATGAAGTAATAGAAAAGAATATAATTCTGTATGGCATTGAAAACTATTACCGGTTAAAAAATGCTTGACGAGAAGAGGATAAAGGAAGCTGAAAGCAATACGAGGCAATATATTAAAGAAGGCCTTTTGAAGAGACAGAAGAATGAAACAGCCAGGCAGATGTATTTGGAAAATAGTAATCTTTCCTTGGAAACTGCTCAGAAGCTTCTTTCTCTTGAAAGTTCAACTTATCAGCCTTTTTTGTGGATAATAGTTACGTCCTATTATGCAATGTATTACATTTCTAATGCAGTATTATTGAGTCTTGGCTATAAAGTGGGTAGTAAAGTAAGCCATAAAGTAACTAGTGATGCCCTTATAGCACTTGTGAGGGGAAAGCTGAAAAAGAGTCTTATCGAGCAATATGAATACTTAAAAGAGGATGCTCTTGAATTAATGTCTTCAAAGGCAGACTTATTGTTGAAGTCTTTTGATTTTGAGAGGGAAAAGCGTTCAAACTTCCAATACAGGATGGATGAAGAGGTAAAGAAAGCAAAATCCTTAACTTCTTTGGAAAGAGCAAAAGAGTTCGTGTTCGAAATGAAAAAGTTGCTTTGATGTTTAAACCTTCAATAACATAAATCTATTTATGCTATGGCCAAACGCACTAAACTTTATCTTTTAGCCTTCGCGGGAGCATAAATGCCCTATGCTCTACTTAAAAATGCTGAAAATATCCTTTATGGGTGGTTCTATTTACAGGCAACTGTTCATTATAGATGAACAATATCATTCATTACAAATGAAAAGATTTATACAACCCAAATTACAGGCTCAAATGCTTCTCTTCTAAGCCAAGAGCGGGGCACAAAACTTGCAGGCAGGCATCCTGTTATGTTCTTGAGCCTCCGCAGGATTGCTGAATGCCTAAACAAGCTTTTTATACTCCTATATCCCTAACTACCATATGGACGAGCTGCTTGTGAAGATCCTCCCGGTAATATTCCTGTTCATCCTTGGATATTTCCTCAAGAAGATAGGGCTTTTGACAAAGAAGCACGCGGAAATCTTCCTTAAAGTGGTGCTTTACGTCTCATTGCCCCCGCTGCTGCTGCTCTCGCTTCTAAGCATAGACCTGTCATTTGAGCTTGCTTTCCTGCCATTGATAGCCGCAATAATCGTTTTAGCGGCTTTGCTTGTTTCCTACCCTGTTGGCAGAAGCATGAAACTGCCGCGCAAGACCTTCGGCGTTTTCGTGATTGGCACTATGGTCATGAATTTCGGTTTTGTCCTGCCATTCATTATTGCCGGGTATGGTGACGAGGGGATTGCTGCCAGCGTAATATTCAACTTCGGCAATATTTTCCTGCACTTCACACTCGTATACTTCCTTGCCTGCAAATATGGCACCAACCGCCAGGACACAAAAGAGATGCTGAAGAAGTTCGTGCTCCTCACGCCGCTCTGGGCGCTGGGCATAGGTATTTTATTCAACTTGTGCAGGATTGGGCTTCCTAAAGCTGTTGAAGGCACGCTTGAGCTTGTTGGAAGCCTGACGGTGCCATTGACAATGATTGCCCTTGGAGTGTTCCTCGGCTCCAGGATAATGAGGCCGATGGCTTTGGCATTAGGGCTGCTTATAAGGATGGGCTTTGGCCTGTTCCTTGGCGTGATGCTTTCATGGCTGTTTGGGCTTGAAGGCATACTCCGTGCTGTTGTCATAATCAGTGCGGCAGCCCCTGTGGCCTACAACACTGTAACTTTTGCGTCTATAGAGCACCTTGACCAGGACTTTGCGGCATCCATGGTGTCAATAGCTATATTGCTGGGCATAGTGCTTACGCCGCTGCTTATGTATTTGCTTTAGCAAACTATTTATACCTAATCTACTGATACTTTACTTATGTCTTACAAAAAGGGGCTCTTGTTAGTATTCCTTACCGCAGTGATAAGCGGGTTCTCCATCTTCCTTAACAAGTTTGGAGTAAACGGCATAAACCCTTATTTTTTTACTTTCTCTAAGAATATAGCAGTCGCCTTGTTGCTCTTGTCTGTGATTCTGGTTATGGGGGAGCTAAAGGCCGTAAAACAGCTTAAAAGGGATCAATGGCTGAAGCTTGGATTGGTAGGCTTAATAGGAGGCTCAATCCCTTTCTTATTGTTCTTCAAAGGATTGTCCATAATATCCTCAGCGAATGCGGCGTTCATCCATAAGATTATGTTTTTTTTTGTGGCAGTGCTTGCCTTAATATTCCTGAAAGAAAAAATTAACAAGAGTTTCATTGTAGCAGCAGCATTATTATTGGTTGGAAACTTTTTCCTCTTAAGATTTACCTGGAATAATTTGGGCTTTGGGGAGTTACTTATACTCTTAGCTACCCTCTTCTGGGCAGGAGAAAACGTTTTGTCAAAACACTTGCTCAAAGACTTGACGCCCAAGATAGTCGCTTTTGGAAGGATGTTCTTTGGGAGCATCTTCATACTTGCATTCCTGATGGCAACAGGGAACATGTCAGCCGCCAACTTAGGATTAAGCCACTGGCTGTGGATAGCTGTTACATCACTGCTCTTATTCGGCTACGTAATCACATGGTACACTGGGCTTAAACACATAGAAGTTTCAACAGCAACATGCGTTTTGCTATTGGGCAGCGTGATAACTACAGTGCTAAGCTCGATATTCCTTAGCCAAGCCGTAACAATATCTGAGATCCTTGGAATGGCAGCAATAACTTCCGGTGTTGCATTAACAGCAATCCTGGCTTCTAAATCTTCTCTACTGCAACGCCTAAGTGCACATAGACATAGTCGTTCTCCTTAGCTTCAGGAAGGATTTTGCCTAAAACAGCCTTCTTAACGCCATCCATCTCCACTGTCAATACATCCTCCTCTTTCTTAAGGATCCTGCACTTCTTAACCTTGCACAGCTCCCTGAAATCTTTAGGGAACTTAGAATAATCCCCTTCCCCTTCATCAATGCATTGGTTATGGTAAGAAACAAAATACTCCCTTAGCACTTCAATGTCCCAGTAGTCCTTCCCTTTGGCAAGAGCCTTTATCCTCCGGAATGCAGAGGCAAAGACAGACTCAAGCTTTTCCCTTGATAAAACTTTAGTTTCATAGAACGCCTTCTCCAGCTCATCATACTCTTCTTTAGTTATCCTCTTCTGGTTAAGCAGCACGAAAGCGCACGGAAAGGCATACCTTAAAAAATACTGTTCAGGCTTCATTCCAAATCTCCAGGGCTTTCTTGGCAACATCCTCGTCCAGCTTCTGGACAACAGTCCTTAATTGCACAATGACATAATCTCCGACCTTATACTTGTCTTCAAGGATTCTTGCTTCCCTCTTCTCTGTCCCATAGTCAATGACGGCTTTCTTGCCCTTTATTTCTACAATCTTCCCTGGGATGGCGATGCACATATTCCTGGAAAGAGCTTATTGCTTTATATAAGTTGCCTCTTCTTCCACCAGTAATCCCACTCTAGGCTTTCCTCCTTCTTATGGCTGAAATTCAGCTCAAGCTTTGGCAGCTTTATGTCTAGCTTAAAGCTTTCCCTCTCTTCCCACCTGAACCTAAGCCTTCCAAAGGTTTCAGTGAACTTCAGTGGCACTAGCTCGATAGGCTTTGGAGGCTGGACTATCTCGAGGGCTATAGCACCAGGCGGTGAAGGCATGCGCTGCACTGGTACCAGAAAGGCGTCTTCTCTCCTAAGATATGAAGAAGAGCCATATCCCATGTCGTTCCTCCAGTAGGGGTGAGGCATGGACATCTCATAATGGTAAAATGTTGTTGGAGTCATTTTTTATCACCTCTTGTAAAGCAAAAAATATCCTTAATAAGAATTGCTGTTTTTTTTCGGAACTTTTCCGCCATTTAAAAAGGTATTTAAGTTAGGCGTGGGGGTATGATACATGCTGCTACGCAGAAGGCTTCTGGCGTGTGTGACAAGTACCTTAAGTAAGCAGCCCGGGATGTTTTTCTTGTTTCATTTTTTAGCTATTTCTCACAAAAGCTTTTTAAACTAATTGTTAATACTGCGGTCATATGAGACTAAAACCGTTATTGCTGGCTTCTATCTTAGGGATAGTGCCTGCTTGCACAACAGCACTTGCAGCTACTCCTAGTAAGGAAGATCCTGTTGAAACAGTTTGCAGGGAGGTTGTCCCAGGACATAATGACTTGTCAGAAAAAAGGATAAACATACTTTTCACTGGCGTCAATTATAGTTTGGAAGAATTCAAGGAAAAAGTAGATTTAAGCGTAAATGGAGGAAAAAACCATAAGGGGCTTCTGGAAATTGAGCCTTTCAGCTCTAACAAGGATGCATTCAACTTCTGGTATGTCAACGGAACTTCTAATGTTGAAGGTGTTGGTTTGACTAAGGAAGTGCGCAAGGCTGTTGAGGATCTTGCAAAGAACTGCAGCTTACCTAACGATGTTACTGTCGGCCTTGTTAACGAGAGCTTCACTTCAAAGAGCTCGCTGGCTACACTATCTTACCTTAACATCCATACTTTGAACATTAAGGAAATAGGCGAAATGCAGGATAAGGTTTCCTCTTATGATGAGGGGGATTGCTACGGCTCTGCAGGAGTGTGCCATATTCTTGATTTTGACGGCAATGAATTTGTAGATGGCAAGGATAAGGAGATGCTTTACAGCGGAAACATTTCAAAAGGCAGCATGGAGGATGTCTGCAACTATTTTCATGACGGGAAGCAGTGCCTGAAGGCGCTTTCAAAGGGCAGGATGGAAGATGTGGGGGTGTATGTTTCCGGGTTTAAGGTCATGGTTGAGAGCCTTCATGCTTTCGACTACTGCCCTGCTATGTCTGCCATCCGGGGAAAGGCAGAACCTTATGACAGCAGCTTGTGCAGGATACTTGTTCCAGATATTGATTTTGGCACTGTGCTGATTTCAGATTCTGATTTCAACAATGGTGATGACTGGACTTTGGCGCATGAGTTAGGTCATGGGCTTTTTGGCTTGCATGACGAGTATGTCAACCTTTCTGAGGTTAAGGATGAGGACAAGCATTTAAAGAAGCTGGAGGAGAACGGCGTCAATTGCTTTGTTGCAAGGAAGAAGGAGTGGTGCGAGAATGATGCTCCATGGTCTGGGATGATTGGCGAGCATAAGGAGATTGGATGCTTCAAGGGCTGCTATTATGTTGAGGAGATTGGTGGGAAGGGGGTGTGGAGGTCTGTGGACAAGGGGCTGATGGAAGGTGATTCCTATTCTTATGGCGCCTGGGATGAGAGCATTGCCTGCAGGGTGATTTACATTGCTACTCAGAAGGCTGCTGGGGTGTGCTTGGAGGACTTGAAGTAGGGAGCACGCATCGGTTTGTGCTAAAGCTTTTTATGGTTTTTTAGTGGAGTCGTTAAATCAAAGGATCTTGCGGAATTCTTTTAGGAAGCCTGTTTTGCCAATCTTGTTGCAAAAGAAAGCCTAGCTGCCCATTTATCCATAAGATGCAAGGCTGGCTTCTATTACAAAAGGCAATGGAATAAGGGGTAGAAAAAATATTTGGACTCTACAGTAATACTACTTAACAATATGAAGGTTTACTTCCTTTTCCCTGTACTCTTTTGGGATGTCGCCTATTTCCCATCCGGTGGGGTTTCTTGGCCACTCTGTGCCTGTGGTTTCTGCGTAATAGTACTTTTTCCCATCAATGTTGTAGAAGTGGCCTGAAAAGTCACCTTCAACGCCTAAGGCCAAGTGCCCGGACTTCTCTCCTTCTCCTGCAGGGAGGTGTATCAATGCAACCCCTATGCCTATGGATTTCATAAGTGCAGCAGCCAAAATAGAGAAGTCCTCGCAGTCCCCGTTCCGCTCCACCAGTGTTTCAATAGGGTACCTTACGTAATCCCTGTCTTCTTCTATGGACTTATCATAGATGTGCTGGTGCACGAAGTCCAGCAGCAGCTGGGCAGACTTTTCCTTTGATGAGCTTCCTTCTGTAAGCTTTTGAGCCATGCTTTTTATCTTTGGGTGGCTGTAAGTGACGAAGTTGACATAATCTTCCACGCCATGCTTCCTGTGCCTCTGGCTCTTGAACTTTAGGTAGTCAGATGCCTTTACCCAGAACTTGTAATTGTAATTGCCAATGTCATGCGCGTAGACCATAAACAATGATTCATCTTCCAGCAATATATGGTCAATTGAGACTTGTTGTGCCTCAATTGGGCTTGTCCTTTCCACTTCGGTTACCTTGACTACTTTTTCTGAAAGGTTGGACTCAATCTCCTTGTTTTTCTTATGGGAAACATACAAGTAAGTGGGTACTGCCCCTAAGGCAATTGCCAGCAGGTAACTCAAGGCTTTTGTTCCGTCTCCCATTTTTTCTTCCTATAGTTCATTCATATTGTGTGAACCTTATATTAAACAGGTCGTTGCTTAGCATCCTGCAATACTCATTGATAATATTTATTGGCTCTTTTTCTGGGTTTGGTCCCTGAAGCTTGGAGTGGATAATTCTGGCTACTTGGGCGACCGTGCCTTTGCCCATCTTTTTGAAGAGGCCCTTGCCTTCTTCTGTTAAGGAGTATTCCACTATGCCATGCAGGCTGCAGGCTTTATGTAACATTTTTCCTTTTGGATGCCGTTTGTAAAACTTTTTTGAGATCTCTATCATGAAATATATGTCTTCTTTTGAGGGCATTGCATCGCATATTGTCAGGGCTTCCTTTAGGTTTGAGAGATCTTCCGGATTGGCTTTTGACAGTTCTTTAATCACGGTTTCTATTTCCGGGCTGTTATTGGGGTGGAAGTGGTAGTGCAGGATTTCGTCATTTTCTTTCATTAGCTTCTTGAGGGTTTTTGTGTCGGCTTCAATGATCCCGTTTTTTGGCTTCTTGCTTGCTTGTATCCAGAGCCCGTCTGGAAGGTAAGCCCATGCCTTTTCTTTTGGAGATTCTTGCACGAGCCTCCTTATTTCTTTGATGCCTTCTTTTTCAGATTGCTGTACTGCTGCTATGTGTGGCGGATTGACATCTTCTGCCAGGCTTTCTGCGTATTTCAGCTTAAGCGGCCTGCTGAATATCCTGCTTATTAGCTTCATGGTTTTTGGAAGATTATTCTGGGGTATATAAGGTTTTTGGGGAAATTGGTGGTTCTTTCTTGTTTGATTAATGGCATAATTTTTTTAGCAGCTGGTTTATTGGGGTTTGCTGCATTTAATGGGTGGGGGTTCAATAATTTTTTGGGCTAAAACGGAGAAGGGCGAGAAAACCTTAACTAATCTTCTATCTTTTTGATTAATTCATCCATATCAACAGGACGAAATTTTGTCAATTCAGTTGATACATTTATTATTTTATTCTTTTTATTTATAAATGGGTATTCCTCTAATTTGTGGTTGTGATGATGCCCACAAATTGCCCAACCATCCCAATCCTTAGGGACTTGTTCTGGCTCATGAGATAAAAAGAATTTATATCCTCCATACTCTAAAACATAGGTTTCATGGAACTTGATTCTATCTGATTTATCATGATTTCCTTTGATGAATATGATTTTTCCATTTAGTTGTTTTAACCAATAGTTAGTATTTTTACTTCCTCTACCATAAGCCAAATCTCCTAAAAAATAGACAGTATCTTTATTACTTATTATGTTGTTCCAATTATTAACAAGAGTTTTATTCATATCTTCTTTATTTAGAAACGGTCTTTTGCAGTATTTTATTATATTTGTGTGGTCTAAATGTAAATCCGAAGTGATAAATGTTTTTGGTTTTCTAAAAAGACTTTTTATTTTATCTACAACACTTTTATCTTCTATTTTTATTCTTTCTTCTCTGAATTCATTCGGATTAAATTTATTCTCAAAATGGCCTTTCAACAAGTCTAAAGTTTGTGAATAAACCCTCTTGTCTTTTGCTAATTTCCTGACTAATGGTCTTCTGAGTAAAAAATCATATTCTCTTAAAATTAGTCCTCCCTTTAATAATGTTGCTCTGACCATAACATGTTTGAAGTTTAAATTGGCTTTTCTATTAATATAGTCCCTTATAGAATAAAATTTTTCTTTGGATAATTTCATTGCTATTGTTGCGTGAAACGCAAATTTTTTTTTATAGTCAAATGATCTAAGCCGACAATAAGGTTTTAGTGTTTGAGATAAATTCCACCTAAATTCTTCTAATTCTTTACTGGGTTTAACATCAAGATATATTGCTTCACTATTTTCAAACGCACTAAAACCATCAATCTCAAAATTCATCAAAGGGCTTTTTGTACACAATCTGTTAAAATCACCGATAAGTCTTTTTTCATCATTTGTATAAAGTGGACCTGCTAAAGTAATGTGGGGTATTGCTCGTTTATATCCTAATCTGAATCTTCTGTTTATATCATAAACTAATCTCTTTATTTCATATTTTGCTTTTCCATGAAACCTGAATTCAATCAGATAATGAACCATAATAATCAAAAAGATGCCTCAAGTATATAAAATTTCTTAAACCGGTTTTCTCGCCTTGATTGTTGTTCTTGATGTGTCACTTTTCTCCGTGTATAGGACGCCCAAAAATTCACTTTGAATTTTTCCTCCGCTTCGCTACGGGACGTTGCACTAAAATTCACTCCCTAACGGGAGAGTTTAACAGGGCTTAAAGGGTTGCTCATTGCACTTCGCTCTCCAATTTTTTTTCTCAGCTCTCACTCACTACGTTCGTGGATGAGAAAAAACTTCTCTTAAGCCCAATGTGTGGTGTGAATCCCTAATTCTCCTCGACAAAAAGTAATCCAAACCAATATTTATCCCAAACTCACTTTGCCCTTTTTAAATCAACCAAAAGTCAAAGAACTAGCATCCCTGGCTTCCTAAAAATTTATCCCAAATTATGGGCTCCGCAGATTGAATGGCGGAATGAGCCATGCTTAGATCGCCCCTTATTCATAATTCTTTCTAATATCTGGGCATCATTTTCCAAAACCTTTTCTTATCTCACGTTTTAGCTTGTTGCCAATGGCTTCAGCATCCTTACAGGCCATTTCACTTTTCTTCAGAACTTCGTCCATCCAGTTGAGCCCCTATTTTTTTTCTGCCTTTTATTCTTGAATAGGAGCTAGCATTGCATCTTATGCATCAATAGATTGCAATGCTTTCTTCTGTAACAAAGGAGGCATTGCAGGCTCCCTAAAAGAATTCCGCAAGATTCTCACACTTAAAATAATTTCACGACTCCACAGGGAAATCGGGGCTCTACAGCCTTTAAAAGAAAAGAAGAAAAAAAATCAGATGTCGCTTATGCCTTTCTCGTCAATCTTCCAGGCAGCCTCGCCATCCGGCAGATGTGGGCTGTCTATAAGCTTTGACACCCTTGATCCGGCCTTGCCTCTCCTGAGGTAGACTCTTGTGCAGCTGTTGTGGCCTACGATGTTCCCGCCAATGGCTGCCGTTGGATCCCCAAAGAAGACATCTGGCTTGGACATGACCTGGTTGGTCACATAGACACAGAGGTTCTGCATGTCTGCCAGCTTCATCAGCACGTGCATGTGCTTGTTGAGCTTCTGCTGCCTTTCGGCCAGCGTGCCCCTGCCGCAGAACTCAGCCCTGAAATGCGCCATCAATGAGTCAACTATGACTAGCTTGACAGGGATGCCGTCCTTAACTATGAGGTCCTCAACTTTTTCCGCAACAATCATCTGGTGGTCTGAGTTGTATGCCCTTACTACCTTTATGTTCTTCAGGAAGTCCGCTGGATCTAAGTCATTTGCCTCGCATATCTGCTTTACCCTCTCAGGCCTGAAAGTGTTTTCAGTGTCAATCCAGACAACAGCGCCTTCTGCCCCGCCTTTTTCTTTCGGCAGCTGGGTGGTTACTGCAAGCATATGTGCAAGGGCGCTTTTCCCGGCCCCAAAGGCACCGAAGCATTCTGTGATGCTGCCTGACTCGAAGCCTCCGCCGACCAAAGCGTCAAAGGTCTTGCTTCCGGTAGTAATCTTTACAACATTGTTCCTCTTTTCCAGAAGCTCGTCTCCCCCGACAAATCCCATGTCGAGGTTGTTCCTTGCGAAGTTTATTATCTTCCTTGCAGCGGCTTCCCCTACTCCGGCTGTTTCCGTGAGCTCCCCGGGACTGGCTACTGCAATGGTCATAAATGTGTCAAAGCCCGCATCCTTGAGCTTTTCTGCCGTGGCTGCCCCTACTCCTGGAAGGTCGTAGATTGTCAGCTCCTCTTTTTTCTTTGCCATTTTCAGTTCTCCTCTGCTGTCAGGTAGAGCTCTTCCTGCAGCTTGGCCATTATTGCCATAATCTTTGGCACGTCCTGGCGCCTGAAGTTTATTGTTTCATCCCTCCAGATGTCCTTTTCCTTGTCCTTCCAGCTCCTTCTCAGAGAAACTGTCTTGAAGGCCATTACGTCTCCGTTCACTTTTCTCTCGTTTTCCCATATTGCGGCAGAGATATTGCCACTCCTAAGCTGTTTTATTGGCTTTGCCATTTTTTTTCACCTTTGGTTTCCCATTTTGTTTCACGCCGTGCATAGGCACATATGATAGAAATCATTTCTGCTTTATAAAGGCTACGCGCATTTGTCATGTCAAGTGGCTCATTCGGCCGGAAATCGGAAGAATTACGGCAGTTCCCACTAGGTGCATTGTACGCCTCTTTTTCCCTCTTTACACTAGGGGATGTGCAAGGAATTTCACTCCGTTGCTGCTGCAGAAATTTTCGAGGATTTCTTTCCTTTCTTCTGCGGTTTCCACTTTGGTTATCTTCCTTACTATGTCCCGGGGAAGCACCCCTGCTTTTGCCTTCTCCTCTTGCTTGATGAATACCAGCGGAGAGGCTTCTCTTCTGGCCAT
>JBDRFS010000086.1:0-13959 GCA_043818535.1 Candidatus Woesearchaeota archaeon | reverse complement strand
ACCTCGACAGCATCCAACATAAAGCTTTTATCCTTCAACGTCCCAAACACTGTAACCTTCTTATCAGCAAACTTCTCATTCTGATTCATTATGTATTCTATGTCATTATGGAGCATAAGGTTCTCGTTCGTTACGCCATTATCCAAACAGTCAAGCGAAAACCCATCATCAACAAGCTTCAATGCATAAGAATCGGTCTTCTCATATATGATATGTGATGCGGGATAGGCAGATATCTCTACCCTCTTCCCCTCATAAGTCAAAGGATTCTCAATATACTGCTCAATGGCCAGTGGCATGTAGTTTTGCATTTCAGCCTCTAAAGCCAAAGGATCCATTGTTGTTTGATTATTGTCGTGCTCCTCAACAGCCAATACTTCTTTCTTCAGCTGCCCAGGCTCATTCAGGCTGCCCATATAGAATTCCGCTTCAAAAACAGGGAAATCCTTCTTCAGCTTCTCTAAATCACTTTCAAAACTACTATCCTGATTAATTTTCTTGAGTGCACTGTACAGGCTGTCCCCACACTCAAACTTATTCCTCACAACCTCAACGTAAAAATCTTCCATGCTATGCTCGCTCGGGCCTGCGGCCGCCATAACCCCAATAACCGCATCTGCAAACTTATCAATATTGTCAGAAGTGCCTAAATTGCTACAGTAATAGTTTATCTTATAAAGCGTCTTATAAATAGAACGCAGGCTCTCATCATAATACTCTGCTGCCTGCCCTATCCTAAGCAGGAATCTTGCCATGTCTTTTGGCGAGACATGCTTTTGCCCTCTCACCAAACCATTAGACTTAAGTATAATATCTGCCAGTGAAACACTTCTAAAGTCCGAGATAGGCATTCCAGATCTTTTAGAGAGAAGCACAGCTGCCACCATGACCTTTGCTATGTCCTCCATCTTGCTCTTGCCGTAGGTGACCCTAGGAGACATGTTTGGAATTTCTTTCACATAACTATTGATATTCCCTGCTGGAAGATTGTCAAGCACAAAAGACACTCCCTTTTCCAGCTCCTTAACATCTTCCCGGCCAATGTGCATCTTATTGAAGCCATGGATTAGATTATAAGTAGATATTGCGCTGACATTCATCTCTTTGGACTTGATGTAAAGGCTTATTCCCATGTCCAGTGCCTCAGCACGTCCAGCATCATCCAGCCCGGAATCAGAGGACAAGACCTTTGAAATCTTCTGTACCTCCTGCTTTGCTTCAGCAGGCATTCCAGTTTCTTCCATCTTTGTGTCGAGTGCATCTGGACCAGAGGCACATCCTGCAACTAATGCAAATAAACCAGCTGCTAACAACTTCTTCATTTCAGCTTCCTCCTTATGCCGTCTATCTCCAGGGCATTAATCTCAACAATGTCCTTGTTGACAAAGCCATAAACCGTTACCTTTGACTCATCAAGATTCCTTGAATTCTGCTCAATCATCCTCTCAACACTGCCATAGGCAAATGATGCATTAAGCTTGTCAAGATGCCCCACAGCAGCACAGTTGCCATAGTCAAGGCCGTCAGTCAGCATTAATGTGTAAATTCCCTCTCCCAACTCAAGATGCTGTGATTCAGGAAGTGCTGTCACTGCCACAAGCTTTCCCTCCAAAGAAGGCAGTTCACCTAAGGCAGCAAGCTCGTAGCTGTTGTAGTCAAGGCTGTCCCTATTGACAAAAACAGTCTTTGTAACAGAAGCTATGTCCTTTTTTGTAATGGAGCGGAAATTTATCTTGCCAAAGGTCTCTTCCAACTTACCCTTAACATTCCATCCGGTCTGCACGTCATCTCCAGCCTTAATATTCTTCCTAATCAATTCTCCGAAATCCGAGGAATAGCCTTTCTTCCTCGCATGGCTGTATGCCTGCGTCAAAATAATCAGGCCCGTCGCTATGTTCTCAATGTTCCACTTGTCAGCAGTAGATGTGCTGTTGATCTTGTCTTCAAACTTCACTAGGTCAATAATGGGCACGTCATACTTTAGAGAGGCTGTCCCAACAACTTCTGCCAGATGAACATAAGACTTAACAGATATTGGTGACTTTAAATTTTCTTCAGCCTCTTTTATAAGCAATATCATGTCTGATGAAGAGACTCCAGCCCTTCTGCAGAAATCCAATATCTCTCCTGCTGTCCTTACGCACTGCATTGCATCATCCTTAGCATCCGAGGCCTTGTCAAGAGCAGAAATCATGTCTCCTACTTGAGAAGAGCCATGCTTCTCTGAAAACATTATAGACTCAAGCAATGCAGCGTACATTGTCTTTGGCGTTTCCGAGGCTTCTGAGCATTCGCTTAGCTTTTGAATCATCTCCTTTGAATATGCTGCTGAAAGTTCGTGCTTCCTCACAACATGGTAAGTCTCATCAACTATCCTTACAAACTCTGAAGTGGTAGTTTTTGAAGGGTCAAAGCTTTCAACGTACGCAGAAGAGATTTCAGAGACATATTCCCTGTCATAATCTATATTGCTGTCCATAAGGGTTCCAACAACCTGCTCGCGCAAGCCCTGTTTCTCTAAATCAGCGCATCCTCCAAGCAGTGTCAATAACCCAGCTGCTAATATTCTTTTCATTTCAAGTCCCTCCTCTTTCCTTCTACTTCAACAGCATCCAGCAACAGCCAGTCACCCATTAATGTTCCAAAAGCAGTTACCTTCTTGTCACCATACATCTCATTCTGCTTTATTACGTACTCAATGTCATTGTGAAGCAGAAGATTCTGATATGTTATTCCGTTATCCATGCAGTCAATCGAAAAGCCGTCATCCATAAGCTTTAAGGCGTAGGACTTCTGGGAGTCTGACATTATCTGGGAGACTGGGTAGGCCGATATTTCAATTTTCTTCCTGTGAAACTTAATGGGGGTATCAGCATATTGCTGCAATGCAATTGGTATGTATTCCAAAACGTTTTTCTCCTGGACTGCAGCTTCCTCAGCTTTTGCTTTCTTGATCTTGTCTCCAAGGGAATACTCAAAGCTTTCAAACTTAGCCATGAGAGCATTAAAATTGTCTGAAGAAAGCCCGGATTTCACAGCTTCCAAAAGGCTTTTCTCGCACGTAAAAAAAGAACTGATATAATCCTCAAAAAAGTTAAATGTATTTTGTCCTACCATGCTTGAAGAAGCAATAATTGCAACGTATGCGTCTCCCAGCTGCTCAAGGTTATCTGAAGTTTCATTTTGGCAGTCATTCCAGATATCACGTCCAATCTTCCTTGTATCCTTAAGCTCTTCTGTCTTATTGAACATAACACCAGCCTTTAGAATCTTCTCCAAAAACAGTCTCGCATCTTCTGCTGAACCCTTGCCATTACTTATCTTGGCAGACTCCATCAAGTTATTAAGATCATACTCAAAAGTTGAATAGATTGGAATGCCTAGTTTCTCACTGGCTCTCACTGAAAAGACAAACAGGCGCGCTATGCCCATCAGTCCATCCGGCTCATTGTCAAAGTATTCATAGCTGAAAAAATCTCCAAACCTCATTGGCAAGGAATTAATCTTAGCCGGAGGTAGCTGTCCTATAATGTATGAGAATGCTTCCCTTATCTCAGCAGCCTCTTCAGTCCCCTCGTGGGAATCATCTAGTGCCTCCACAATGCCCCCAACAAATTCCCCTTTAATATTCTTGCTGTCTGCCTGCTTGTAAAGCTCAACAGCAAAATGGTTAGCCTCAGACTTCTTGTCTTCCCCAAGAGCCTCTGTTAAATTCTCAGAAATATTTTTTACATCACCATATGCTGCTGAGGGCAGGCCTGCCTTATCAACCTCTATTGCTACCTTTAAATCAGCGCAGCCTCCAAGCAGTGCCAATAACCCGGCTGCTAAAAGAGTCTTCATTTGAAATCCTCCTTATTCTCATCAACTTCTATTCTTACCCCATTCACTTCCACAGCGTCAAGCCAGAGCAGGCTTCCATCTTTTTTGCCATAGGCAGTAATCTTCATAGGGTCATACGTCTCTTTGTTACTCAAGATGACAGAATATATAGCTAATCTCATAATTCTATCCAATTGTTTGTAGTCTTTTGAAGCGCAAAGTAAAATCAGATTGTAGTCCTGCAGCCCAAGGACATAGAGCCTGTCTGACTGGGTAAAGTCCTGGCTAACAGGATAGGCAGAGATTTCAACATTGGAACCATCAGCCTTATCCACGAACTGTTCCAAGGCTATGGGCTCGTACTGGTTTTCTGGCGTTGGCTCAACTATCTTCATTTCAAAATCTTCAAAGATGGACTTGGAATGCTCCTTAAAGTCAGTTACAGAAGGAATGCCTACTAAGTTTCCGTTACTGTCAGCAAGTTTCCCATCAGACAATCCCACTATTTCCTCAATATTATTCCCAAAACGCTTAAGGCTGCACCCAAGCCTCCTCCCGCATTCATCTATTGTATAAATTACAGCATCAGCAAAGTCTTTTGAAGAGTCATGATCATTATTGTAAACACTGTCCAAAGTCCTGATGTAGGATGTTAGCTCTTCTGGAGGATATGCGGAAGAGTAGTCTATTATTGAATTGCAGGCCGTAACAAATTCTTTCCCGACATTATCCTGGTTGGAAGCTTCTCCCAGTGCATTGATTATTGGGGCCAAGTCACTCAGCGGGAAATCTGCTCCGTTCTTTTTGAGCATAAAGTAGCGGGAGAGCGTCCATCTTGTGGCAGATTCCAAGTCCTTTTCCCTTACAGCCTCGTACTCGTTAACGACTCCAGGCTCTGCTTCGTAGCTAGCTCCTGTTATCTTAATCTTATCTATGTTCAATGAGTATTGCTTGGCAATCTCTTTAACATCATCTTCCATGGACCTTATATTGGGAGTATCCCGGGCTATATTTTCTGCAACCTCAGTTGGAAGCCATTTGCTCTTGTCCAAATAATTCAGTCCGGAACAAGATCCGATTATTAAGCCTATGCCGCCAACGATTACTCCTAATATTTTTAGCGCCTCCGTGCCTTCTCCCATTAGAGATCCCTCCTTATCCCATAAGCTTCCACAGCATCAAGCATCAGCTTCCCTTGCTTTATCTGGCCGTAAACAGTTACCTTCTGCCTATCAATTGTTTGCTCGTTCTCCTTTATCACCTGCTGCACGTCGTTGTATATCAAAAGGTTGTCGTCTGTTATCCCCTTGTCCATGCAGTTTAGGTAATAGTTGTCTTCTATCAGCTTCAGGGCATAGGAATCAGAGTTGTCTGACATTACCTGGGAGACAGGGAAGGCTGATATCTCTACGTCTTGGCCTTCGAAGGTATTTCTATCTCTTATGTACTGTTCCAGGGCTATTGGAGAATAAGATTTTTCAGCAGCCTGGGATGCTCCTTTTGGAGCTTCAGGAAGCTTTGGCTTTATTATGTAAGGCAAAAGGAGCTCGTGCTTGGAAGCAGAAAGGTTATCCTTGATTTCTACTTTGTCTTCTCTGTTTTCGTCTTTCTTTACGAACATCCACAACATCTTGTCTTTCTCAAAGAACTCCTCACTGATGGTATGCCTGTAGTTGTTTGGGTTTAAGGAGATGTCTTCAAGCGTCTTTACAGTGTCCTGGATATCGCAGTTGGCTTCTGTGCATTTTTGCAATGTAAGCGATACAGCACTGGTGAATTCACCGGAATTATCCTCATCACTGTCGTAAATGTTGTCAAGCTGTTCCATCAGGAATGATATCTGCCCAACATTGTAGTCTAACAGCTGCGCAGCTACCAGGTTTGTCCCTGTAGAAATTGTATTGTAGGAATCTTCATTTCCCGTGGCATCTCCAAGCATGGATGCAATCAGGGCAAAGTCCTCCAGGCCTTCCTTTAAGCCTTCTTCCCTTAGCTTGAGGTAGAGGTCTGCTGTTTCTGTCACTCTCTTTGAAAGATTTTCCTTGTCAAAGTCATCTTCGGATGCTTTTAAGTAGCTCAATGCCAGAGATTCCAGGCCTTCCTTAAGGCCATGAAAGCGCTTGTTGTTGTAGTAAGCGTATTCTGAAACCCGCCTAGCCCTGCCACCTGTCCTGACATCATCTACCACAAAATAAATGAAATACCCAAAACCGCCAGCTATGCCAACCAGTACACCAAGTGCTGCAAGGCCCTTAACCGCCTCCCAGTCTACCATTTCAGCGTCCTCCTCCCTTAGTCCTTGTCATCTTCTTCCTCCCCGTCCCAGCCTTTTCTCATCCAGGAAGGCAGGAAAAGGACTGACGTCTGCTCAGGCTTCTTCTCAACAAAGCTCTCTTTAGGCTTTTTTTGGTAAGAGGGCATCTTTATTGCGTCACTGGAGATTCCCTGATAGCCTTTATATCCGGGAATAGGGTCTTTCTCAAGAGGCGTTATCCTTATTATTCCGCCAGAGATGCCTTTAGGCTCTTCTCTCTCTTCACCGCCGCCGAAAATCCTCTTAAGCCCCTTGAAGCAGTCACTAAGCAAGCTTCCGTCATATTCCTGTTTCTCTTCCTTATGCTTCTTCTCTTCCCAGGATACTGGCCTGATGTCAAACATTTTCTTTAATAACGGCCTCTCGAATGGAGTTGGCAATTTTTCGTCCTTTGATATCTGCCTTAGCTCCTCTGCTATGCTTGACCTTAGATTAGTGTCCTCAATCCTCTTAGTCACTCTTAGCAAGTAGCCGTTAAAGTATACCCTCGTAAGAAGGTCCATCATAAGCTCACGGTCATGGAATGGTGCTGCATTAGGATCAGGGACAAGCTGAACTGTTTCGCTTATTGGCTCTTCCTTCTTCTGCCTTGTCCTGGTGTCAAATGTTATCAGCTCTGCATAGTGCCTTTCGTCGTTCATCAGTATGAGGCTGTAGCCATAGAGCGCTGTCCTGTAAGTCTCCCTGTTGCCCTTAAGCATCTGGCTGAGGTCAAGGCTCTTGAGCTTCTCCATAACCTTTGGAGTTGCCGCATCTTTAAGATTAAGCTTTGTTGTAGTGCCGAGTATAGTGTCTTTTATCACTATCTCATTGCCTTCTAATGCAGCTTCCAGCTTGTGCTCCTTGATGATAGGGACTGTCTTGCTGCTGTGGGCCATACTAGTAATTATGGCGAAGTTATTCTCCTTGTCTGTGCCGCTTGAGCCGAAAAGGTTCATAGGGTGGAGGTGTGTCCATCCTCTCAGCCTGTGGCCTTTGGCCTCTATTGCCCTTGCAGCCTTTCCAACGCCTTCTGCATCGACATGCGTCAAGGCATAGTGGTTGGTCTGGTGAGGCGCAAGGTAGACGTCTGTTGTAATTTCCCCGTCTTCAGGCTTGTGAGTCTGATAGGCGTAGAACTCTATGCATCTCTTGTTAAGCATTGTGTAGAGATCTTTGTAGCGCCTCATCTTCTTGTATGCACCCTGGTTTGGTTCCGGCCCGGAGGTTATAGCCAAAGGCGGGAAGTTGAAGTCTATTGCCTTCTTCTTTTTCTGTGTAAGTTTTCTCATTAAGCTCATTTTATTTTCCTCCATAAATATTTGTTTTATCATCTAGTTTTACTTTGAACTCGTCGAACTTGTTTTTGTTGGATGCTTCAAGCTGTTTCCAGTATGCGTCTTTGAATGGCTTCTTTAAGCCTATTTCTTCTGAATTGCTTATTACGTGTAGTACTGCCTTCTCTATGCACTTCTTTTTGTAGGCTTTTGGTGAGGATCCCTTTTCTGATAATGCGCAATTGTAAGCTTCCTTTAGGTCTTCAGATTGTATCCAGTTTATCCTGTTCAGTAATGTTTCAAAGGATTCTTTCTTTTGGGTTATTTTCTTTATTTCCCCTGACTGGTCACTATAAGTGCATAGCCCTGCAAATGAAAAAAACCCACTTACTCCCCCTAATACTCCGCCAAAAAAGGCTAGAGTACCAGGTTCTCCAGTAACTGCGTATAGTACTGCCCCTAATCCTGTAAACGTCAGCACACCACCTAAACCAGCAAGCCCGACAATCTTTGATGTCCGTTGTTCTTTCTTCCAATAACCTATCTTATTATCTAATTCTTTCCCCATTTGGACCGAAGCATTAGAAACTAATTTCCTTACTGAATCCTCAAGGGTTTTCTGCTTGCCATTGACTGAGTAAACATTAATTGAAGCACTGGTTAAGTCATCTGGCAATGGAGATACATACACGTAAGCGTCATTCTCTGAAGTAGGGACTATTACCACGTCCACGTAATCCTTAGTTTCTGTGGAAGGCTTTTCAATCGCTTTTTGTTCTTGTGCATATGCTTTTGCCAATTTTTTTCTTACTGTTTCCTTAGGAAGCTCGTTCTCTATGGCTTTTGTCGCGTAGAAGGCAATGTCTTCTGTTGCTATGCCCTCATTACCAACCATGGCCTCCAATTTGTTTGCCAGATCGTGCTTCTTAAGCTTCTTTGCTTCCTTTGTAAAAAACTGCGTCACGTATATTGCTTCTAATGCGTGATCCTTGTCTTCTGATTCGTTTAACCTTTTTAATGCGTGATCATTCAATTCTATGCCTAAAGTGTTAGCAGTGACTATGTACTCCACAGGAATCTGCTTCCAGCGTTCCACATTGCCCAAGTCCTGCTTCTCCTTCTTGCATAAAAGCTTCTTCAGCTGGTAAGCAGTCGTGTTCTTCTGTTCAGTCTTTGTGGTTTCCATCTTTTGTCTCCATATCTATTTTCATCTCGTTAAACTTGTCATCTGTAAGGTTTTCAATCAGATTTTTGTAAGCGTCAAGGAACTTCCCCCTCAGGCCTATCTCATTTGAATGATTTATGACATACCTTAATGCCTTCTCCACAACATTATTCTCAATCTTCATTTCCGGTAGTTCTTTTTCAGAGAATGCTGATTCGTATGCTCCCTTAAGGTCCCTGCTTTCTAGCCAGTTAATCTTTGGATGTTCCAGAATATTAAGCAGGTGACTTTTCCTTGACTCAAGACCCTTCAGATTATTTTTCTCACAGAAGTAAACTCCTCCAAGGATTCCAGAAAGGAGCAATGGGAGCCCAGTCCCAACTCCTGCAGTTACATAAAACATCTCCGGTGTTTTTGTGATTGCGTACAGCAGTCCTCCTACTGCCGAAAAACCAGCTCCGACACCCAAAAGTGACCAAAATCCCTCCTTACAACCATCTATCTCTACTTTACAAGAAGATATTCTCGAATCCATGTCTTTGTTTACTTCAGCATTAACCGCAGCCTTTACCGAATCTTTAGGCTTTGCGTCTATGCCATATACGTTTATAGCAACATTGTCTAAGCTTTCAGGAATTTCCTCTGTGTAAACATATGCCTTTTTTTCTGACAGCGGCACAACAACTATGTCAAGAGTATTGCCAACAACTTTGTCCTCAAGCTTTTGAGGTAATGCTTTCTCAGCTTCTTTCTCAGCAAGATAGGCCTTGGCAAGCTTTTTCAGGACTTTATCTTTTGGAAGCTCGTTCTCTATGGCTTTTGTCGCGTAGAAGGCTATGTCTTCTGCTTTAAGGCTTTCATTACCAGCCATTGCCTCCAATTTGTCTGCCAGATCGTGCTTCTTAAGCTTCTTAGCTTCCTTTGTAAAAAACTGCGTCACGTAGATTGCCTCTAATGCGTGATCCTTATCTTCTGATTCGTTTAGCCTCTTTAATGCGTAATCATTCAATTCTATGCCTAATGTGTTAGCAGTGACTATGTACTCCACAGGAATTTGCTTCCACCTTTCCACATTACCCAAGTCCTGCTTCTCCTTCTTGCATAAAAGCTTCTTCAGCTGGTAAGCAGTCGTGTTCTTCTTTTCAGTCTTTGTGGTTTCCATTTTATCTGGCATTTATCCTCACAAGCTTCTCTGTCCTCTTTTCCTCCCTCAATCTCTGTTCTTCTTCTTTCCGCTTCAGGTTTTCTTCCTTCTCTTTTTTTTCTTCAAACTTGTTAGTGAGTTCCATCTTTTTATTATAAGCATCCTTGATTTTAGGTGAAAGGTTATAGCTAACACTAGCAGCCCCACTCTTGTCAATGCTATCCAGCATGGCTTTTTTTGCAAGCGGTTCCCTTATTTCCTTAGGCTCTGCATTCTTAAACGCCACATTCCAGAGGTTTTCAAGTTCCTTGCTTTTTATCACATTAATATTAGGGCAGCCTTTGAGCTTTTTGCCAAGCTTTTGCTCCATTTTGAAATCAAAATAAGCATGTCCTGCAAGCCCGAACATGGCTGCCTGGATCAGCCCGGCGCCAGTTAGTGCGCCAATCCTGGCACCCTCATTTCCAGTGCCTATAACCCTATCAATAGCAACACCAACGCCTAATCCTACAACGCAGCCTACTCCATCGGCTAAAGCGCTTAGTAAGCCAAAAATAGCTACGGCCTCGCCACCAAAATTACAGGATATCTTATCTTTAATCTTAGAATAAATCTCCTCTCCTGCAATATTAATAGCTTTATTTACGGCATCTTCATCCAACTCGCCAGTGCAATAGATGTTAACAACAGTGTTCTCAAGAGACTTTCTGCCTTTAATTTCATAATCTATATAAGCATTGCAGAAGCCGTCAGCATCCACAGGCACCAGCACTATATTCACTTCGTTGAGCTTGTCTTCAAGGGCTTCCTCTTTGCTTTCCTTAGCTTGGATTGTCCTTTTTGGAACATTGGCCTTGGCTGTGTAGGCCTTTGCTAACTTTTTAAGGACTTTTTCCTTAGGAAGCTCGTTCTCTATGGCTTTTGTCGCGTAGAAGGCAATGTCTTCTGTTGCTATGCTTTCATCCTCAACCATCGCCTCCAATTTGTTTGCCAAATCGAGCTTCTTAAGCTTTCTTGCCTCTTTTGCAAAGTACTGAGTTACATATATTGACTCAAAAGCGTGCTCCTTGTCCTCAGCATCATTTAACCTTTTCAAGGCGTAATCATTCAATTCTATCCCTAAAGTGTTAGCAGTGACTATGTACTCCACAGGAATCTGCTTCCAGCGTTCCACATTACCTAAATCCTGCTTCTCCTTTTTACCTAAAAGCTTCTTCAGCTGGTAAGCAGTTGTGTTCTTCTGGTCATTCATTGTCTCTTCCATTTTAATCCAGCTCCCTCCTTCTAACCAAAAGGCATGCTTTCCCAATTACTGGCAGTCCATTCACATGCTGCATTCTTCCTCCTTTCCAGCCTCATGGCACTTGCACGCTTCATCATTCTTGACAAGCCCCATCCTCCTCGGCTGCTTTGAGTCATAGGCGAGCTTGCCGTTTATTGGCATATTATCCGTGTTAAATATTGCACCTGCCTCAGCCACCATCAGCGAGGCTATAATCCAGTTTGAGACTATTACAGAAGGCTCTGGGACATGTATGCAGCTGTGCCTTTCCCTTTCCTCTTCCTCAGCAGCCCTCTCCTTTATGTTCTGGATGCAGTCCAAGCATCTTGTCTTTCCTGGAATGTAAGATACAACCTGGCCTGCGTCGTAGGCTGTACCTCCTGATATCAGAGGAACATTGTACTTCTTTGCGTACTCGTCCATGATCTTCCTGCTCCTGAAGCTGTCTGTGCACGCCATAATCAAGTCAGGCTTAAGCCCAGCAATCTCTGAGTCCATGGAAAATCTTCCATCTACTGGAATCGCTTCCACTCCCATCTGCTGAAGCTTCTCTGCCAATGACTCAACCTTTTTCCTTCCAACAGCATCCCAGTGAAGGACCTGCCTGTTAAGGTTGGCTGTCTCGACAGTATCATCATCAAAAAGAACTATCCTCTTTATTCCAACAGCGCCAAGTGCCAGGGCAACAACACAGCCTGTGCTTCCTGCGCCAACCATGTATATCGTCTTGTCCTTGGAGTAATCCTGCCATTGGAAATCCTTGTTCTTGCTGAAGCGCCTAAGCGACTCCATGTTATAGTGGATAATGCCATCAAGAGGCTTCTCATCCTTGTAGAGGGGCATTATTTCCTTCCTTATCTCGTCAGCCATCAGCCCTGCAATAACCATTGATGTCTCATAGCCTTGCTCAACCCTGTGGAAGTCCGGCAGGAGATAGCTTTCAGGAAGGCTGTCCTTTCCCTTGTTTAGGACTGACAGTGCTCCAGCGCACTTTGAAGAAGCGCCGCTTACAACCGGGATGTTGTTCTTCATGCCGTATTCTGCTATGACAAGCTTTTCAAAGCAGTCGTTGCTGCAGTGCGCAATAACATCGGGCTGACCTATAAGCTCTGCCATGTTCGCATCTGTGAACCTCCACCTAATGCTCCTTGTGCTAACGAGATTATTGACGTTCTTCACCATCTCCTCAAGGCCCCTGACTCCTGCCTGTTGAGTGCAGAACATCAGCTTGTTGCGATCCTCTTTTGTGCCGTAAAATCTAGTATTGCCTATTCCGAGGCCTGCAAGGACTGTTGCCATGGCAGTTCCAAGCTTTGATGCCCCTATTACTGCAACTTTTGCCTCGTCAATGCTTTCCTGCTTCCAGTTGTCTATCCTTTGCTGCCTGTCATATCTTGACATCTTTACCTCCGTTAAGGCTTACTTTGAACATTTTGTTTTCTTTTCCTTCATAATAATCGAGCTTTTGCCTGTAGGTGTCCAGGAATGAACCCCTTATTCCTACTTCTGATGCATTGTTTATGAGATATTTTGCTGCTTTTTGCACTCTTTTGTTCTTGAAGCCTCCTGAAGATGGCTCTTTTCCCTTTGTTGCGCAGTTGTAGACTTCTTCCATATCATCGTCTTTGATCCAGTTGATCTTTGCCTTTGAGACAGAGGTTTCAAGGTCTAGTTTCCTTTTTTCGTAGGATTTCAGGTTCTTGTTTTCCTTGTGCCTGAAGTAAAGAGGGAATGGTATGGTCAAAGCTATTAAGCCCCCGATTGCACTGAAAGCAATAAATAGCGAAGGTTCCCCCTCAAGAAAAGAGAATATTCCTCCAGCAACTTCAGATACCGCTATAACGCCAACTTGCGCTAAAAGCAAGCCCTTTGATTTTTTCTTTTCGTCTCTCCAATGATCTATCCAGGGAATTGTTAGTGAATCAATATTCTTATTAACATACTTCAGGATGTCCTTATTGAGATCATTTTGATTGGAACTGTTAATTCCGTAAACATTCAATGTAAGGTTTTCAGTGCTTTCTGGAAAGCTTCCAACATAGACATAGGCATTGTCCTTGTCTGTTGGCAGGACAACAATGTCTAATGTGTTGACTTTACTTTCAAGAGTTTCTATGAAAACATTGTTCTTTGCAAGGTAAGCCTTTGCAATCTTTTCCAGCTGCTCTTCTTTTGGAAGCTCGTTCTTCACGGCTTCTATTGCGTAGAAGGCAATCTCCTCTGTTTTTATGCTTTCATCCCCGACCATTGCGCTAAGCTCTTTTGCCAGGTTTTCTTTGCCATTATTCCTAGCTATCTCACTGAAGTAATGGGCTAGGTAGATTGAATGGAATGCCAAGTCCTTGTCTTCTGAGTTGTTGAGCCTTTTCACAGTGTTGTTATTTAGCTCAATTCCCAAGGTGTTGGCAGTGACTATGTAGTTAACAGGAATGTTCTCCCATCTGCTCTTGTCTCCCAAGTCCTGCTTCTCCTGTTTACATAAAAGCTTCTTCAGCTGGAAAGCGGCTGTATTTTGCTTTTCTGTTTTAGTGGTTTCCATTGTCTTATCCCTTTAGTTTCATCTTGAGAAGCTTCTTCTGTTCCAGAAGCCTCATTTTTTCCTTGTAAGCATTAATCAGGCTTTTCGAAGCAACAAGAGATTTGTTTTCTTCTTTATATTCAGCCTCCATAGCTTTCCGGACTAGTTTGTCATCTTGGAATGCTTCTGGATTGCCGTTCTTGTATGCTACTTCAAACAGGTTTTCAAGGTCTTTGCTTCTGATCCAGTTGAGCCTTGAAGTGTCATAATCTAGCATACCTTTTGCAATCTTCCTTAGCGCCTTTCTCCTCCTCCTGTGGTATATTGTCCCGCCGATGAGAAATGACTCTGCTGCAGCAATGCCCAAGCCAGCACCGATTGGTAGTCCTATCTTTGCATCCCCAAAGAAATATCCTATGCCTACGCCAGCGCCGCAACACACCCCACATAACATTACA
>JBDRFS010000085.1:0-48687 GCA_043818535.1 Candidatus Woesearchaeota archaeon | reverse complement strand
TTATACTTCTAACTTTAAAATACTTTGCTTAATGGGTACGTAATAAGTCAGCAGCCGCAATTCTGCACAGGGTGCCATTTTTGATTTTAATTGGAAGGGATTAGGCGAAGAAGATAAGGGCTTGGAAGCCGGCATGATGCTTTTAATTCAGGCAAGACTCCACGATAATCTCCAACACCCTAGCTGCTATCAGAACACTCTCAGTATCTGTAAAGTCCGTCTCTCAGCTGGGAAAGCAATGCCATTCATCCTAATACACAAGCTTTCAACTCGCTAGCCATATCAGCAGATAAGAACTTCCACGCCAACAAGCCCAACAACACAAGCTGCCTACTTTTATGCTTTACCAATATAAAAGTTAACAGACACCACTCCGAAAAATAGTTAAATATATAATACGCCTAAGTATTTATAGACTGTAAGCTATCATAGTTTAAACTATAAGGGGAAATAAATGGCCAAGGCTGCAAAAAGCTCTGAAATAATAAAGGAAGGGAATGAGGATGTTCTTAAGCTGAATTATGAGAATATGGCCTACACTCCTTCTGTGGAGGATAATCCTGTTGTTATGATGGATGTGATTGACAAGCTTGCAGAAAATCCCTCGGTGGCAAGGCTGTTTTTCGTCCAGAGAAGGCACTATAACTATAATACTGAACAGACCCTGATGCTGATGGAGATAGCAAACATATACGGCTATCTCACAAAAAGGAAGAGGGCATTGAGCCCTGAAGCCATGGGCACTTCATTTGAGGCTGCAGGCATTATTGCAGAAAGGCATTCCATGATAAGGGGAATAACCTTTGAGCTGTTGCGTTCAGACCCTTTAGGGGCATACGTGGAGCTTAAGAGGATGCTCAGGCTGGAGCATATAAGGCAGAAGACCACAGAAGACCCAAGGGCAAAGGAATCCAGGGGAATTTTCATATCATTGCTGGAAGAGATACTGGGCCTGCTTGAAGAAACAAAGCTTGTTCAGATGGCTAAGGCTTACCTTGCAGGATATTCTCTTGGAGACAGGAGCATCTACAGGCTTTTGCTCAGGGCTACAATAACGCCTGATTTCATGTACACAAAGGTTATGGCTTCCCCCCCAATCGACGGGGAAGAGATTGACATCTACAGCATAGACAAGAACACAGAAGTGACAATCTTCAAGATTCCAAATGACATAAAGTACCTTTATCATTTGAATCCTCCTGAGTTCAAGCTTTCAGAGGACAAGTACACGCTTGTTGACCTGGCAAAGAACGTGCTTTCAGAGCACCAGCCCAGGGAGGAGCAGTTTCTTGACCCTCAAAAGCTTAGGACAACATTCTCAAACATAGGGAGGGACTTGCTGAGGGAGCTGGCAGACCACCAGAATCTTGACTTGACAGTGAAGGAAGTGAGAGAGCTTACCGAGATCCTGATAAGGCACACTATAGGCTTCGGCTTTATAGAGCTTATCCTGAAAGACAAGAATGTGCAGGACATCTCAATAAATTCCCCAAACGGGGAAGTGCCAATCTTTATCCTTCACGGCAAGTATGACAACTGCGTTACTAACATAGTCCCTGCAAGGAGCGATGTTGACAGCTGGGGCTCCAAGTTCAGGCTTCTCAGCGGAAGGCCATTGGATGAGGCCAACCCAATACTTGACACAGAACTTACGCTGCCGGATGCGAGGTCAAGAGTCTCTATTGTCACAAAGCCCTTAAACCCTTTTGGGCTGGCGTTTTCGTACAGGAGGCACAGGGACGACCCCTGGACATTGCCCCTCTTTGTCAAGGCAAGGATGATTAACCCTTTGGCAGCCGGCCTGCTTAGCTTTTTGATAGATGGTGCACGTACAATGCTCATAGCCGGGACTAGAAGTTCCGGAAAATGTCTCGAGGGCTCTACAAAGATAATGAAAGCCGACGGGATCATGACTTCGGCAAGGGAGATAGTTGAAGAAAAAATTAAAGATAATGGCTTTTTGGAATGTGATGATGGCTATTATTCTTTTGTTAATGACCTGGATATATTAACATTAGACGACCAATTTAAAATCAAGAAGCAAAAGGTCTTCTGTGTGTGGAAAAGGACTTCTCCGGATTTCCTTTACAAACTAAGGCTTAGGAGCGGAAAAGAGTTAACTGTTACACCTGAACACCCTGTCCTTGCATCTTCGTATAATTCTTTTGGCTATAAGAGGAGTGATAAAATAAAAGTTAAGGACAGGATAGCGACACCCAGAAGGATTCCTTCAATTGATGCAAACGATTCAAGGCTGGAACGCCCGTCTAAATCTTTATTCTCAAAGAGGTCAAAACCTTTCAAGGTTCCTAAGTTCGCCAATAGTAATATCCTGGAGATTGTTGGATCCATACTTGCAGATGGATATTTTGGGCACACAAAGCTTGAATTTATCAACACCAATAGCCATTTGCTTGAGAGGTATAAAGAAAAATTCGTGAAAGAATTTGGCCATGTGCCTAAGTTGTACATCGACAAGAGGAATGGCTGTAAGAAGTTATGCATCTTTAATAGGAACATTATAAGGTATTTCAATTCAGTCCTTAAAATCCCAATAGGAAAAAAATCTCACAGGATATTTATCCCTGACTATATTCTAAGGCTGCCAAACAAAAAACTTTCAGTCTTTCTGAGGGCCTTATTTGATTGCGATGGATATGTCTCAAGGGCACTTAGGGCAATAGAATATAGTACCAAGAGCAAAATGATGGTTCAGCAACTTCAGATCGTGCTGCAGAGGTTTGGAATAATTTCATCATTTAGGGTTAAGCCTGTGAAAGGCCAGAATTATTACTCCTTATATATTTATGGGAAAGAGATAAACAAGTTTGCGAAGCACATAGGCTTCAACCATCCAATTAAGCAGCAGAAGCTGAAAACCCTTAGTGAGAACCATTATCTCGGGACAACCAATACTGATTCTATACCCTTCGGCAACAAACTTTTGAAGGAACTGAGAAAAGAGTTAAGGGTTAGTCCAAGTGAATTAAGAAAATGCACAAAAAAAGATTATTGGGCATATGAAAACTTTGAGTATTCTGCATCAAGAAACTGGCTTAAACGTTTGATTTCTTTCTACTCAGGGAAATATAATGCTCTTAAGCAACAGCAAGGCAGAATTGATCAGCTCAAAAATTTTGTAGAGATAGCAGAAAAGAAGAACTCAATGCTAAAGACTTTAAGTAAGATGTTGAAATTGCTTAATATCTCTTATCTGGAGGCAAGCAAAAGCCTTCCTTTTTCTGATTCGCATTTAAGAAAGATATTCAGGCAGGAAAAAACCCATAACTTTGATTATCTTAAAAGTTTTTGTAACCTAAAACTCCTTATGTTAGATAGGGCCTCTGGGCTTATGGACTCTGACTTTTCAACATTCAATTGTGCAATGAATACAACCCCCCTTAGTTATTCTAGTTTGTCAGGAGCTACCGGCATTCCTGAAACGACATTGAAAGCATACAGCTATCAAGGAATTAAGCCTTCACTTGAGAATGAGTATAAGATAAGAGAATCCCTTTTGAGATATAAGTTTCAGTTGGAATTTGACTTGAGAAAAATTTCCTTTTATTACTCGGAAATTAGTGACTATATGAAAAGCCTAGAGCAAAATAATAAAGGGGAGATTATTTTATTACTTAATCTATTTAGGGGAGAATTAAATATACAAAATGAGGAATTTGTTTCAGGCGGGATATCAGGAGGAACAGTTACCAGTTTTTTTAACAGTTATTATGATGCATCTTTAAATACGCTTGTTAATCTATCAAAAAAAGTGGTAGAACTCTATGAACAAGCAACATCTTCGAAAATTAAGCAGCTGCTTGAAAAAGGCATGAAGCTTGCCTCCTCAGATATATTCTGGGATGAAGTTGTTGAAGTTAAGAAAATAAAATCTGGATCAAAGTGGGTTTATGACCTTACGGTTGAGCCAACACACAATTTCGTTGCAAATGGGATTATTGCACATAACACCTCATTGCTAGGCTCATGCCTTGTGGAGATAATGAGGAAGTACAGGATAATTTCTATCGAGGACAGTGTTACAGGAGACACTGAGATTTTGACTTATAGGGGAGATGGCGGTTATGGCCTCTCTACCTTTGAGTGGCTCTTTGATTGCCTTAAAGATAAGTCTAGGAATATCAATGGCAGAGACATTATCCCTAAGCCCGGATTCAAGGTTTTTGCGATGAATGCGAATGGGAAAGCTGCACTCAAGGAAGCAACAAAACTGATACGCCATAAGGTGAATAAAACAATTTATGAGATAACAACTGCAAGCGGTAGAATTATTAAGGTTACAGGGGATCATTCTCTTTTTAAGATTGGGGATACTAGCGTATTAGGGGAGTCTAAGGCATCCGCACTTAAAATCGGCGATTCCTTAGTTGTTCCAAGGAAACTTCACTTGCAAGATAAGGAAAGGAAGTATTACGATTTGAGAAAAAACCTCATTAAGTTCCACCTTGAAAAGAAAATATTTGTCACTGCAAATAACTTTAAGGATATTCTCGCTAAGAACAAAGGGAAAATAAAGGCTGCATTTAGCAAGTTTGGTTACAAAGAGGTAACTGCGAATGGCTGGATAAGGAGGGGTGTCCTCCCTTTAAAGGTAGCCCATCATATTGGAGTCATGTCTAAAATTGATAAGTTCAAGGTTGGGGGGCACTCTCAGTTTCTCCCAATTAGGATACAGATGGATCTCTCTTTCCTTTCTTTTGTGGGGTTGTGGACCGCAGATGGTTGTTACGACCGAAATTCTGTAATAATGTCTGTTAGTAGTGAGGAGGAAAGGGCACTTGTTAAATTTATAGCAAAGAGATTTGGCTTTAAGGAAAAGATGCACAGTGACAAATTCTCTTTAATGATTCATTCTAAAACCCTCAAGTTCTTAATGAAAGAACTAATGTACCTAGGGGGAAATGCTTATTCAAAGCACATTCCGTGCTGGGTTTTTAATCTCTCTAGAAAGCAGAGATCTGCTTATCTTAAGGGATTGTTTAGTGGTGATGGTTGTGTATCTGATAAGGAGATAATTATATCCTTGGCTTCAAGGAAGCTCCTTTCGGATATACAGACTTTGCTATTAGATTATGGAATAATATTTAGGATAAACTCTTTGAGAAAATCTAAGTTTAATCCCAATGACAGGACGAAAGATGGGAGAATTAGTGCACAGAAGTTCATAAAGCGCTTCAAAGAGATTGGATTCTTACAAAAGAAGAAGAATAGCAAGCTATCTAAGCTTATGGGCAGGACATCCAGGCACGATTCATCTGATACCATCCCATTGCCCCTATCAGTTAGGGAAAAGCTGGCAGAGCTATTGACTGACAGGCAGTTCAATAGGAATGACTATATAAGGCGTAGGAATGGCATAGGCCGTGAAAAACTCAAGAGAATAATTAATGACCTGGAAATAACGGCTTCTAATAAGGCCTTAATCGTTTTTCTTAAAAAACTGTCGACAAGTGATATCCTGTGGGATAAGGTTGTGAGGATAAGGAAGATTAGGAAGCCGCAATATGTCTATGACATTTCTGTTCCTGGATATGAAAACTTTATTTGTAACAATATTTTGGCGCATAACACTTTAGAATTACCGACTGACAGCCTTAGGAAGCTTGGCTATGACATCCAGCCATTGAAAGTGAGGTCCGCACTAGTTGAAGGCGGCACAGAGCTTTCTGCAACAGAGGGCATAAGGACTTCATTGAGGCTAGGGGATTCTGCGCTGATTGTAGGCGAGGTGAGGAGCAAGGAGGCCATTGCGCTTTATGAGGCAATGAGGATTGGTGCCATGGCGAATGTTGTTGCCGGAACAATACACGGCGATTCCCCTTATGGCGTTTTTGACAGGGTAGTTAATGACTTGGGGGTGCCAAAGACATCGTTTAAGGCCACTGACATCATAATGGTGGCAAACCCCTTGAAGAGCCCTGACGGCTTGCATAAGTGGAGGAGGGTCACGCAGATAACTGAAGTCAGGAAGGAATGGGAAGAGGACCCATTGGCTGAAGGGGGTTTTGTCGACTTATTGAAGTATAATGCCCACACTGACCAGCTTGAAATAACTCCTGAGCTGATGAACGGAGAGTCAGAAGTGATAAAGTCCATCGGCGCAAACGTAAAGGAGTGGGCAGGCAACTGGGATGCAATCTGGAGCAACATCCAGCTAAGGGCAGAGCTTAAAGAGCTTCTGGTGGATTATTCAGGCCGGACGAAAAACCCCATGATGCTTGAGGCTCCGTTTGTCATCCAGAGCAATGACTGGTTCCACAGGATTAGTAATTCAGTCAGGGAAGATGTTGGGGAGATTGATATTAAGAGGATAAGGTTTGAGTGGGAAGAATGGCTCAAGGACCAGATAAGGAAAGGTAATGTGCCTAAATAAAAAGAGGTGAAAATTTGCCAGGCGTGGATCCTGAACTAAGGAAGATAATGGACAAGTACGGCACCAAGATAGAGGGCAAGTCAGGATCAAATATGATGGATGCCCCATCCCCGCAAGGGGTATTCTCAAGGGATTACAAGACCTTCAGGGACGAGGCTCTTTTTATGAGCAACAGCTTCTATGAGCGGGCGTGCGCCTTTGCAGATGGGTTCTTCAAGGGAACTTTCAAGCCTAAGGATGAGGAAGCGGCAAAGGTACAGGAGGCAATAGATATTGCCCACTTGAATGTAACACCATCTTCAGCAGCCAGCCTTGGCGTGCTGGTTACTTTGCTGGGGATCGTCCTTGCCTTGCTTGTTGTTGGCATAAACATAGCATTTGACATGGATGTCCAGATATTTTTGGCATTAATACTTTTCTTGGGCGGGATAATAGCATTGAAGCCAATCTCCCGCTATCCAATACATCTTGCCCAGAGATGGAGGCTGCAGGCATCCAACCAGATGGTGCTGTGCATACTTTATGTTGTGATGTACATGAGGCACACCTCCAACCTTGAGCATGCAATAAAGTTTGCGGGCGAGCACATAGGCCAGCCTTTGTCTTTGGACTTGAGGAAAGTGCTATGGGATGTGGAGATGCAGCGTTTCTCCACAATAAAAGACTCTCTTGATTACTACCTTGAAAGATGGAAAGACCATAACCTTTCCTTTGTTGAATCTTTTCATTTGATAACCTCTTCTTTGTACGAGTCTAATAATAAGAGGAGGCTTGAGCTTCTTGAGAAAGCTTTGGAAGTCATGCTTGATGGAACTTATGAGGGCATGCTGCACTTTGCGCAGAATGTTAAAAGCCCAATTACAACGCTTTACATGCTTGGGGTAATACTCCCTGTATTGGGGATGATAATGCTTCCATTGATTGGCACATTCCTTGGGGTGAAGTGGTATCATCTTGCATTGCTCTACAATGTGTTCTTGCCACTTGGAGTTTACTTCATGGGCTACAGCATAATGTCCAAGAGGCCCGTAGGCTATAGCGAGAGCAACATCTATGAGGAAAGGCCTGAGTACCTGCGAATGAAGATGTTCACTATCGGCTCTGGAGAGAATGCTTCGGTTATGGAGCCCAAGCCGGTTGCTGTTTTCATTATCATCGTCTTTGTGCTCATCGGGTTTTCGCCGATCATTTACCATTACTTTGACCTTGGCCCGGATATGGAGATTAGCTTTATGGAAAATGCAAAGCTGATAGACTATCGCACTGTATGTCCGGAGGCGATTGGGGATTGTGATGATGACGAGCTTGTGGAGGTTGGACCTTTAGGCGTTGGCGCAGTAGTAATAAGCCTTATAATCCCTCTTGGCCTTGCCTTTGGCCTTGCAACCTACTATAATGCCAGGAGCAGTAAGCTTATGGCCATAAGGGACAAGACAAAAAAGCTAGAGGCAGAGTTTCAAGGCGCCCTGTTCCAATTGGGTAATCGCTTGGGGGGGGGCTTCCCTACAGAGATGGTGTTTGGTGATGTTGCAAATAATCTAAAGGGGACTCCTACCGGGAATTTCTTCAGGTTAGTTGACTATAACATAAGGCATCTTGGGCTTAACGTGAGGGATGCGATATTCCATTCAAAGGTGGGTGCAATGAACTTCTACCCAAGCTCATTAATAGAAAGCTCCATGAAAGTACTTGTGGAGACATCGCAGAAAGGCCCGGAAGTTGTCTCAAAGGCCATGATAAGCATTTCTAATTATTTGGATAGGATAAACAAGGTAAATGAAAGGCTCAAGGACCTTCTGGCAGAAATTGTCGGCTCTATGAGGGCACAGGTCGCATTCATGTCACCAATAATCTCTGGAATTGTTGTTGGGATTGGAACAATGATTACTTCGATAATAGCAGGCCTTACTTCTGCCATGGAGCTTAGCGGTGAAGGCTCATCTGCCAATATGGCTCCTATGCTTGAGATGCTGGGCCCAGGAGGACTTTTCCCGCTGGAGAAGATTGTTGCCCCCTTTTATTTCCAGATGGTTGTGGGGATATACCTTGTGGAGATTGTAATCATACTTTCTATACTTGCTAACGGCATAGAGAGCGGTGTTGACAAGCTGAATGAGGAACATACTCTTGCCAAAAACTTAAATAGGAGCATTATCTTTTATCTTGTTGTGGCGCTTATAACAATTGTCGCATTCAGCATGCTTGCTGCACAGGTTGCTTCAGGGGGAATGGGTGGGGGAGTATGACCATGAAAACAGTTGTCATGCTGTTGCTTGCCCTTTCGCTGGCAGCAATACTTTTTATTACGGTGGTGAAACTCAAGGATGCATTCCTTTAACAAGAGAGGATCAGAGAAGGTGTTCAACACTATAATTGGGATGGTGCTGTTGCTGATTTTCCTTACAGTGGCGCTTGTTGTGATATATAATGTTTTTAATGCTCCGGCTGTGACACAGAACACGCAGGGAATGGCTTGCTATGTGACAAATGGCCTTTCCTCATCTCCTATTTTGGGGCTGGTCATGCCAACGATCTGTAATCTTCAAGAGGAAGAAGAGCCTGTCGGAATGGAGAAGCTTGCTGAGCTGCTTGTAGCGAGCTGGTTCATGTACGGCAAGGGGCGGTGGGACATAAAAGTATCAGACAGCGGATATGCCGTATATTCATTTAAAGTGAAAGAAGAATTCAAGCTTTATGACCTGTTCCAGTACCTTTCACAGCATGAGGATGGCGAGTCTTCTTCCTACAAGGACTCGGACTACAACTACTTCCAAAAAGGCTCTAAAGGGCAGAGCATATGCATTGACGACAATGTGAAGGGCCCAGACCTTACTGTTTTTAAGCCTGGCGTGCAGTATTATATTTTGTTTTATGATGATTCTGGGCTTGATGACTGCGGTGACAAGCTAGTCATAAGCGTTTACCCCAATGATGAGCAGGGGAAGCCTTATCACTGCATAAGCCACATAGCCAAGGAAAGCCATATAATAAGTGCTGACAACAAGTGCCATACATCTGATTGGAGTGAACTATGAGCAAAAAAGGAATGAAAGCGATTGATTACATAGCAGTCTTTGTTCTTGGGCTGCTTTTGCTTGCAATCATTGTGCTTTTCTCGGCTGATGTTAAGGATTATACCTTCGAGGCCTTTTCAAATCTTAAGAGGGCCATAATGAGGGGAGGCTGATATGGAACGCGATGTGATCATAACAATGATACTCATACTGCTTCTCATACTTGTAGTTGGAGGGATAGCGCTTGTCTTTCTGCCTGACGAGTTTGGCAAAGTCTTTGGTTTTGCAAGGGGAGTCTTTAACATGACAAGGAATGATACTGCAGACACTTATGCTTTTGTAGAGGAGTCAAAGGAAGTATTGGAGCTATGCTCGGGCAGCCATGATTCCTGGTGTGCCTGTAGCGGTAAGCTTCCCGGCCTTCCGGAAGGCTTCTTCATAGTAGTTGAGAATAAGGGAAATGCCGCAAGAGTGACAGCATTTTCTGAGGATCAGGCAGCCATAGGCAATACGCAGATCTTTAATGGCTACAAGATAGGGGTTGCTCTACCCGGCTACAATGAAAGGCAGTCTGTTGTTGAGGGCATGCCTGTGGCATCTTATGCAGATGGGCTGTGCCATTTCAAGGATAGTTTTATTATTAGGGGAGATTACGATGGAAGGGCGTCAATAAAGTTAGGGGGTGAGGAGGGTGCATTTTACCCTGATTTGAATGTGGCGGACATAATGAAAGTTGGCAAGGGGGAGTATTGCCTTGTTACAGAGAACATTGCCCAGGAAGACTTCACTAAGGAAGGCCTTGGAATAGAAAAAGGCATCTGGGTTGCGGAAGATGATTACATTGTCATAGACGTGCTCGAGGACCTGCTTGTAAAAACTGAGTCTGAGACAGATGTGGAAGTTTCAACAGCAGTTTCCGGCAAGGGCCTGACGTTCCCTGTTGTTAATACCAAGAAGACTTCAAAAGTGGCATTGCCTGATTTCAGCACGCTCGTGAACAGGTTTAAGGGTGACATGGCAACTATGCCTGTATGCTCTTCTGCCAAAAACGTGCAGTGGCCTGTTGGACAGGAGCTTATCAAGGATATGCGTATCAGAGAATGCTTCCTTGATGATGGGGTGGATGGAGAGGGCAAGAACAGCTTCAGCTCTTATCGCATATCAGTGCCTGCAGGCTCAGGGATATATTCCATTTCAGGAGGAAAAGTTGAGAAGGCTGAAGCAGATGAGGTAATTGTTTCTCTGGCAAAGTATGATTCCCTTATGAAAGCGAAATATTCCGGAATAGGCAAAGTGAAGGTTAAGGCAGGAGATACCCTTAAGAAAGGCCAGCTTATAGGAACAACTGGGCAGGATGTGGGGGAAGCTTCTTTTTCTTTAACTACTTACTGGGAAATCCCGCTGGAGAAGAAGAAGCGCGCATACCCGCCTCTCTGCGAGCTTCCTAGGCTTGTGGAGGATGCTTATTCTGGATGTACATGCGGGGACTTTAACTGCTATGCTAATGCAATAGCTTATGCATACCACTGCAAGGGCATCAAGACAAAGATCCTGCGCGAAGAAGAGCTAAAGTAAAATGGCCCTAAGACTGCCTGTTTACACAACTGTCACTCTTGCCCTCTCTGTTCTAGTGCTTTGCATTACCCTTATTGCTGTTTCCGACCTGCTTGGTGGGCTGGGGGACATGCTCACTCCCAAGGAGAGGCTTGAGGAGGTGCAGGCTGCAAAGAATGCCTTTCATAACCTGGTCTTCAGCCTTGAGTCATGCCTTGTTGGCGAGAAATGCATGTGCGAAATATATGAGCATAAGCTTCCATCGGGATTCAGGCTTAGCATAGCAAAATCAGCTAAAGGCTCCTCTATAAAGCTCTTTAGCGACACAAGCCTGCTTTTGTCTGAGGAAATTCCAGGATTGAGGCTTGGGATACTTGAAGATGCAGGGAAGGACTATTGCACGCAAAGCCAGTCGCTGGATATAGTTAATAATGATGGCGGGTGGTATGCTTCTGAAGATGTGGAAAGGAATTATTTCCTCTCAGGCATTCCTGAATTGTACAAGTGGGGAAAATCTTCTGCCTGCCTGGTCACAGAAACAATGTTTCTTGGCTCTGGCCTTGAATCCGTAACCGGTAGGTTCTCTTCATTGCCTAGGTGCACTTTTGTCCAGAAAAAAAAGGAAGAAGCCGCAATATCTTCCTTTAACGAGCTTGTTGTAAGGCTTAAGAGTTGTGGCGGGAGTCTTGTGGATAAAGACCTGAAAGACTGCACGTGCGACATATCAGGCATAAGCTTTCCTGAAGGGTATGTAGCGAAGTTTGACGTGTCAGGCAACCTTTCTTCTGCCAGGCTGGTTCGCCTGAAGAACTTGGCATCGAATGACAGCATCCTTGTGCAGGCTTCACTTCCATTTTCTGGATTATTTGTGGAGAGGGGTTTTGGGGATGTCAAAAGGCAGAATGAGCTTTGCATGGCTCTGGGATCAATTGTTGAAGGCTGCTCAACTTCAAATGGCGTCATTGAAACTCAAAGTCCTAAAGTGTACATGCTTGAAAGCTCAATGGTTTTCATGCAGCAGGATACAGGAATAATGAAGTTTGGAAAAAGCCTTGTTGACAAGGGAAGCGTAATTAGCTGTAATGCTGGTCCGGGCTATAACCTGAGCTGGCCGCTTCGCGTATCTTCTCCATATTACTTTACAGGCTCTTGCTTCGGCAAGGTAGGGGATGGCTGCAACCCAGGGCTTGTGATTCCGGCATATTCCGGGTCAAAAGTATATTCTGCTGAAGATGGGTTTGTGGAATACTCTAACATCGATACAAAAGTAGTCATGGTGAGGCACCTTAACGGACTCCATACCAGATACGGCAGCACAGTGCCTTCTGTCAAGGTTGGAAAAAGGGTAATCAAAGGCGATAAGCTTGGGAAAGTGGCAGGCGATGCCCTTCTTTTCTGGGTGAGGGATGAGAATGTGGACACTTCATCTTTAGGCGGGTTTTGCCCGCAGGCTCCTGTAGTCAGGCAGGGCTTTGACTATGTCAATCCTTACTGCTACATGGGAGAAAGGAACAGGGTTGTAGCTCCGGAAGGCTGTGTTCTGGATACAGGCTGTGATGCTTACGGCAATTCCGCGTCACATGATGATGACTATAGCCTGAGGGTGCTTGCGATACCGGTGAACTGGGAAAAAAGGCTTCCTTATCTCATGTTTGCTAATGACGCATTAGAGAAGTTTACAAGGGCCTCCCCTTTAAGCACCTGCCCTGATAAGGTGAAGAGGCTTTTTGCTGACGGGAAAATAAATTATGGCGGAAGCTGGGAAAAGGGTTCATGCAGGATAGCTAATTTGAGGAACTGCTACAACAGCTCCATGGAAATGCTTTCTAAATGCGCAGAAGAGTTTAGGAGCAGCACAGGGGAGGATTATGATTTTGTCCTTGGCATAGATGACTCAAACATAGCCCTTGCTCCTGACTGCGACTATAATGACCGTGGGTGGACTTTTGAAGGTAGCAATAGCATAATGGTAGAATCACAGTATACGTCTGATGCAATCCACGAGCTTGGCCACAAGTTCGGACTGAGAGACCAGTATTGCGACTGCTCTGGGACAGAAGCATACGGCCTGTGCGGACCTGATGCAATCCCAAACCCCTTAAGGGAAGAGCTTGGATGTGCTGAGGATTGCTGCAAGGAGCCGATTGTAAATTATCCTTACTTGGAAGGGTGCAAGTGGTGCATTGGCAACCATGACTTAAAGTCTGTTGACAATGATAATGACGGCACACTAGACTTTGGCAAGAGGACTGCTATGTCAAATCTTGTGGATAGCAGCTATTACAGCATGGACGAATACTTTTTCCTAAGTACCCATCCTAAACTGAGGTGCGAATGAAAAATGCAATAATATTGGTAATTGTAATCCTGTCCTGCCTGGCTCCTGCCCTTGCTGGTTCACCCGTGGTTGATGTAAGCCTGAAGGTATTCAAGAATGGCGATGCTGAACTGCTTAAGGTTTCTGTGATCCATGGCGTGGAGTCTTCTGATATGGGGGATGGAGAGTACAGGCTTGTGGCCGAGGACATTACAGGGAAAGCTCTTTGGGATAAACATTACACCATAAGGTTCATGGCTGATGCCTTGGTGCCTAGGGGGGTGGCTTACACGATAATAAATGAAAAAATACCTTATTTGGAGAATTCCTATAAGCTCAGCTTCTATAAAGGTGAAGAAATGTTATTCTTTAAAATACTTGACTTCTGCGATTATAATGAAAGGTGTGACAGGCATGAGAGCTTCGTTTCTTGCCCAGGAGATTGTAAGAGAAAGGCAAAAGACGGGATGTGCATAAATGATAGGGATGGATTCTGTGATAAGGACTGCATTGAAGGCTATGACCCAGATTGCAGGAGGCAGGAGTTATTTGCAAAATGGAGCTTTACTGCTTTCCTTGCATTGCTGATAGCTACTGTTGTTGCAGCAGCTGTTGAAAGGAGGAAATTGAAAGGGATAGTTGTATACCTGTTAGTATTGACAAAGAGGCTTAGGAAAGCTGTAATGGAAACTTTCGAAAAGTTTAAATAGTTAGCACAGTATTTTTAACATAGAGGTGATTTTATGAATAAAAAAGGAGTAAGCCTTTCTATGGAGTTCATAATTATTGCAGCCTTGGCGCTGCTGGCGCTTATTGTTATTGCGCTGTTCTTTACTGGCGGAGCTGAGAAGCTTTTTGGCAAGCAGAAAGGGGCTGTCGGAGTGACAATAGACCCGCAGATAAAGAGCCTGGCTATTAGCACATGCGAGCTGAGCTGCACATTTGGGAACAAGGACGGCTATGACAACCCTAACTTCCCTGAAGAGGTTAGCAAGCAGTATACGGATTGCGCCAGCCTGCTGAATGCGGTAAAGGGCGGGAACAATGATTTCAGCACCAAATGCGGAAGGTGCGTAAAGACTGCTGGTTCATCATCATCATGCAGTGGCCTTTCAAAGAGTGGCTGCGATGCTGATGGCGGATGCAACTGGGAGAAGTAGCATGGAAAAATTGCCTATAAGCTATGTGATAATTGGAGGCATAGTACTTATAATAGCTGTTTTTGCGGTTCTTATTTTTGCGGCAAGCCCTGAGGTCACTTCAGCAAGCGACGCCGGCAGCCTGAGGTCCAGTTTGGGAATTGCAACAGGGCCTTCTGTTGCTCTCCTTGCTGCTGACAAGTGCAGGATGATGTGCGATAGGGGCCATCTGGAAGATGTGAGGTGGTACTACAATCCTAGCTTTCCTGAAGGTACAGGATATGAGAACTGCCAGGAACTCCTTGATGCTTTAGATGGCGGAGACAACTCATTTGTGAGCCGGTGCGGAAGATGCGCCAACAGGCCTGGAGGGAGGGCTTCGTGTTCTGCCCATCAGTCAAAGGAGTGGTGTGAAGGGGATATTTCCTGCCAGTGGGAGAAGTAGCAGGGCAGCCGCCAAGTAGTAAGTTTTATTAACTCTCTTTCTTTTTTTATTCTTATGCTCAAGAAGGGAGACCTGCAGATGAGGTATATAGTGCTTATAGCGCTTGGGCTGTTAGTGCTTATTGTTGTTGCACTAATATTTTCAGGCTCTGCTGACTGGTTTGTCACAAAGCTCAAGGGCATTGCTGAACAGTTTGCAAGCTTTGAATGAGATGGTAATTATGAATAAGAAAGGGGATTTGCCAAGCCTTAGTTTCCTTATAGGCGTGCTTATAGCCATACTGATAATTGTGCCGCTGATTGTTGCATTTGCAAAGGTCATGTGGTTTTCTGCAGACAAGGATGACTGCCTTGGCAAGCTTGTTTCAGCATCTTCTTCTGGAGGCATTGTGGTGTGCCCGCCTGCAGAGAAGTCTGTTCTTGTGGGATTTGACTCTGTACAGCAGTACCAGCTAGTTTCAGATGATTTTGACAGGGTAAATTTTGCTTTTATAGAAAGGCCTAAAGCTCAATGTGTTGATGGGAGGGCGTGCCTGTGCAGTTACGTTAAGAAAGGCTATGTAATTAAGGACTTGGTTCTTAATGAGTGCAAGGAACTTGATGGAGTGAGCTTTGTTTCTGGGGTTCCTGTGGCCGGGGACAGCATAAGCTCTGATCCAGGCTATGATTTCTTTTCTGCTTTCTCTGAAAAGCACGTGACTTTCAATGTTAGCAGGGAAGGGGATGCTGTGGTGTTTTGCGGGATGTCTGGATGCCCTATTGACAAGCCTAAAGTTGTGCTTGAGGACCTTAAAATCCTTTACAGGAAATGCCTGACTTATGGTGCAGGGGAATGCAGCTGCGGCAAGTTGGAGTTGGATGGGCTTGGGAGGGAATCCATTGAGCTTTCTAAGGATGAGCCTGTGGTAAAGGCTGTCCTTAATAGGGGCGGGGACTATCCTGAGCTCACTTTCCAGACGACTGCTGAAACCCAGCTGGGCACAGGTGGATTGTGCTTTTACAATCCTTCGGGCAAGGGGTTTGCAGAAGGTGGTGAATATGATGACAAGCCTTATTTCTCTAGTCCTGAATCCATTAAGCTTGAGTCTTCCAGTGATGTTTATCTTTTGAAGAAGGATGGCAAAGTGTGCTTTTCTGAAGAGGAGTTGTATGGGGGGTGTTTTGGGGAGAAGGTTGAGGAAGAGGTAGTTCCTCTTTAAGAAGCCAGCATTGCAGCTTCTGCTACTTATGATCGCAAGGCTTTCTTTTGAGGCAAGAGTGGCAGGGCAAGCTGCTAAATAATAATTCTTCACGTATTTGGTCCAACAATACTTTTATATACCTTCCAGCCCTTTTCTCTAATATGCACAAAAGGGGGCAGGCCGAGGCATTGCAGCTTCTTACGCTGGTTGAGATAGTAGTAGGCATTGCAATAATAATCTTTCTTGTGGCTGCGGCCACAGGCTACAATTCCTTCACTAAGTTTAACGGGGTATTCCTTAAGGAGGACCTGAAGATGATGCTCAACAGCGTGGCTGCCTCTCCTGCGGATGTAAAGGTAACCTATGACCTCAGGAAAGGCTATAAGCTCGGGAGCATAACTGATGATGATGTTGAGGTGGCGAAGGATTCTGCCTTTGACGACAAGAGCATGCTTGTGCTGGAGTATACTGACTCGTCTCTGCATATAGGGAGGGTGGAGAAATGAGAAAAGGGCAGTATGATATTGGCAGGAAGACACTCTACTTTATAGTTGTGCTTTTTTTTGTCACCTTTGTATTCCTTTACCTTAAGGCAGTGATTGACGATTCAAACAATGAGCTTTTTTTACGTCTCCACAAGGCAAAGGCTGAGATTATACTCCAGCAGCTCTCTACATCTCCTGACTGCTTTGCCTATTATGACCAGGAATTGGCAAGGCCTTATCCTGGGATAATTGATTCTGAGAAATTTCTACTGGAAAGGCTTAAGTGCGTGAGGTTCTACAGTGCATTCAATGTTGAGTTAAGGGGTGATAAGACTTTAAATCTTAGCCAGACAGAGTTCAAGGCAATCCACTCTGTTGAAAGGCCCGTCCTTATTAGGAAAAATGGTGGGTTGGAGAAGGGAACCCTCTTTGTGGAGGTGGCAAATGTATAAGAAGGGGCAGGTTGAGGACTTCTTTGCAGACTTGATACCTGCGGTAGTGGTTGTAGTGATTGCCCTGCTGGTAATCTCTCTGGCGGGAGTGCTTCACCGGAACAAGGTTGAGGCGACTTTTGAGTCTGACCTGGCGAGGCTTTCGTCTTCTGACCTGAATGTCCTTATGAGGTCTCCTGCGGATATTGATGCCCTGAAGGCCCATGGCTATGACATTGAAGTGGCGGATGCCATTGTGCTCTTTTCAGATGCTGTCAAGGACAGGGAGAAATATTCCTGGCTGTGGGAAGAGAAAGTGTTGAAGGGCGAGGACACCGTGTCTTGCGATGATGAGCTTTACGCTTTCCTTGATGATTATTTTTCAGGCTACTATTCATGGAACATCCTGACTCCTGAAATAAGGTGCTGGAGGCTTGGGAGCAGGACGACAACGCCTTATTCTTCTGTGCCGCAGGAGATACACGATTCTGCCATGGATGCTGTGGTGCTTATTCCAGGCAATGACCCCTCAAGCCCTGTAAGGGTGAGCTTCAAGGGCTGGTTTGAGGTGGAAGAATGAACAAGAAGGCAGTTGCAATACTCCTTATTGCAGCAGTTGGATTTTTGGTTGCGGCGGTTGCCTTCTACTCATTCGGCTACAAGAGCCTTCCCGGAGGGGAAAGTTCGTATTACGTCGGCAGCAGCAGCATGAGGGTCTTCCACGCCTACAACCTTGGGGAGAGCAGGCTTCTCTACATCGACCTTGCTGCAAAAAGGTCTTTTGACAAGGCTTTGGCTGCTGGGGACAATTCCGAGTTCTCAAGGATTTTCTCTTCTGAGTTTGGGAATTATCTTGATGCATTTAACCTAGAGTATGGCTATGACCTTCTGGCCAGTGACTTTGAGCTTAATGTTGACAACTCTGGAATTAAAGGGATATGTAGTAGAAGGTTAAATGTCACTGTGGGCAATGTTGAGTATTATTTCAGGCCGAACTTTAGGGTGGAAGGGGCATTTGGATTCAAGGCTGAAGCTGAGTTGCCGGTTTAAGCTTTCCTTACCAGAAATTTGGCTTTGTGCCTTCTATGGCTGAAGCTTTCTTCTCAAACAGAAGAAGAGGCAGGCTGCAATTGGCGATGGGAAAATTTTAAATTAACAACCGCAATCTTTATAAATGAATGGCTATTGCTCTACTCTAACACCCAGTGATATGGGAAGTAGAGGATAATGCATTCATTATCTGACTGGAGGAAAAAAATATGGAAGGAACAGTAAAGTGGTTTAACAGGAAGAAAGGCTTTGGCTTTGTCAGCGGTGAGGATGGACAGGATTATTTTGTGCATCATTCTGCATTGGCCCAGGGAACCTTTATAAGGGACAACGATAAGGTAGCCTTTGACGCTGTTGAAACGGATAAGGGCAAGCAGGCTCAGAACGTAACCTTGCTGCAGAAAGGCAGTGAGATAGAAGCTGAGGAAGCTCCTGAAGAAGAAGCTCCTGAAGAAGAAGCTGCTGAAGAAGAAGCTGCTGAAGAGGAAGCTCCTGCTGAAGAAGAGAAATAATTTCTTAGTTTTTTTATTTTTTCTTTTGAATCTGCCTTTGAGTGGAAGTTCTTTAAATAAGGCTCAAAATGCAGCAAGATTTATAAATTTGCAGCTTATCTCATAGAGAAAATGGACCCTCTGATTGCCAGAATCATAGGTTATGCTGCTCTTACTGTGGTGGCTTTCCCTTTCTGCAAGTATGTGCTTGGTCCCTTGTGCGGCTATACAAGGATGACTTCAATAAGGGATGCAGCCAAGGCCTATGAGAACTGCTACAACAAGACTGTTGAGGAGAGGGCCAAGGTTGCCATTGAGCTTGGAAAGGCCGGCAGGCCAAGCAAGCTTGTGTGCGAGTACCTGGACTCCACATTGCCTTTCCCGCAGAACTTTTCTATCAAATGATTGGAAGCCAGATCTTGCTTTGGTTTGTATGTTCTGGTCGTTAACTTTATAAGGCTGTTAGGCATTTAATTGGCATATGGAACTGATGCTGTCTGTAATGGGAATTTTGGCTTTTGGGGCTGTGGTTGGGCTTGCGGCTATTTTCTTTGCCAGGAAGAAGAGGCCTGCTGATTATTATGCCTTTTTTTTGATGGGGCTTGTATGGCTGATAGGGGGGAGCATATTAAAGAATTATGTGCTTGCTATTTTTGGGACGGTTTTTTCTATAGTCGGGATGCTCAACAAGGCCAAGTGGAAGAGCAACAGGCTGTCTTGGGCTGACCTTGATAAGAGGGAGAGGTTTTTCCGCCTTGCTGTTGTGGTAGTTCTGGGCTTTCTGGTCTTTGGCGGGATTGTGTTTTCTTTTTTGTATGGCGCTGTTTAAAAAGTAATGTAAAGTACAGGCATTCCAATTTCTGTTTCACATTTTTCTGCTATTTCCTTGAGGTCTGCTTGGATGTCCTTATTCAAACCTGAAACTCTTTCCTCAAATACTATTTCGCTTAGGGTTGGGTGCATCCGGACTATTGCGACCTCTGTTGAGGTGCTATAGCCTCCATCCCCAAGATTGTAATAAAGGTCATCTAACTCCCTGTTTTCAAAATGTGCCTCTATCTCAAATTTTAAGCAACCCTCATCCTGTGGATTAGCCCTGTAACTTACTCGTGTCCTTCTGTTTTTCTGTGGATTATAGTCAGCACGGGAAGGTATTTCTGTTTCCCCACCCTCATGTCCATTTACAATTTCTTTTATTTTCCCAAAATTTATCTCATCCATTTTCAGTTACTCCGCATCTATGTCAAACATCAATCCCCTAACTGCGCCTTTGAAAGCTTCAAAATCCCTTGACAGGTAAGCATCTTCTATTAGGGAAAACGACATGGCATAGTATTTTGAAACAGCATATTCTGGTTGGTCATGATAGCATCTCTGCATCTTTTTGACTATCAGGTATATTTCATCAACCTTTTCTGCTGGGATTTTCAAGTTAGGGACATCGCCTGCGTACTTGCCCTGGCAGTGTTCTTGCCTAACAATCTGCTTAAATGCGTCCCATTTTCCTATTTTATCGTCGATTGCCATTGTATGTCTGGATGACTTGGCTGGAGTATATAAGATTTTTGCTTTTTTTGGTGCAAAGCATAAGCAGCCAGTTTTGCCTTCTTCTGATAGCAAGGATAGCTAAGCCTTCCTTGATATACGAATTACGGGCTTTCCATCTTTTACAGCGATACATTTATATTCCCTTAATTATTCCTGCTCATAATGTCATGGAAAACTGTTGAAAGGCCGGGGTATGCCGGCTCGCAAAGGCAGCAAAAGATTGCGCAGTGCGATGAGCAATATGGCGCTGGAAGATGGCGTATAGCCTGGATTTGGAAAGGGGGTATAATAACTAAGAATATTGCCTTCCAGCTCTATGAGGATGCCTATTACACTGACTCATTCAGCAGGAAGCCCTTGTGGCAGGCACTGCTTTCTTTGGCAAGTGACGTATACGACAACAGCAAGTCAAACGTCAAGTCTGGGCTGGATTACTTGGTCCAGGAAACTGAAGCTACCCATCTGCAGGACATTTCTATAAGGCGTGTTGTCATGAGAAGGGGATGGAAGTTTGAAGGCGAGAAGTTAATACAGATTAGGAGCCATGCCGACTATTTTGGGAACCAGCTTAGCCCTGGAAAGGTGCCCTTCCATATCCCTGAACTGATTGTAGTGCCGCATATCAATGGCTGGTGGGACAACAATTCAATTGAGGACTTCTACCAGAGCAACAAGGTGCTGCAGGCCAAGGAATAGCTTTCCATTGATGTAATAGATAACATTCCAGGCTTCCAAAGAAGAAGTTTTATAAATAATTCTAATATCTACTCTCTTTATGGCTAAAAGAAAGGCAAAATCATTCTTGTTCCTGCTAGACTGGGTACTAATTGACATATACCAATACAACCGCTCTGGCGGGGCTTATCTGGAGAAGAGGATGGACGTTCTTGGAGAATTTCTGCTGGATGCTGTAAGGAAAGACTACTGTTCGCCTAAGAATTACAAGCCTTCACCCTTAGAAGAATATAACTCAGAATTTATCAATAGCAGGTGGCCTAAACCCAAAGAAATCCATAAAAAAATAGTGGATGTGTCTAGCCGCATGCATTTTATGGAGCTGGTCATTTACCACAAGGACAACCCTAAAAGAAAACGAAATGAGATGAGGCTTATGACACTTGAATACGGCTTGGACTTGCTTACTGTTCAAAAGCCGAGTGATGTATGGCTTGTTGGTCTTTCAGTGCCATTCTATGTGAGGGACTCTGCAATGGACGCTTATCCTCGTGAAAGGACAGCCAAGATTCTGGAAAAGCTCAGGATGGAACACCCTGAAAATCCAAAGAAGAAGCTTCCATTGTGTTCTAGGTGTTGAAGTAATTGCTGGCGGTGCGGCTTTAAGTTCCTTTTGTCATATACCTTGAAAGGGCATAGTTAGGGTTGTGTCTTCCGCAGGCTGCAAAAGGGCTTCTTGATGTTGTATTGAAATACTGTGCAGGGAAGTGTAGGGATTCTGGATGTATGGTAAGCTACTACCGCAAATTTATTAAGGGTGGGGGCTCAATTAAAGGTATATGAAAATTGCCTTCACGGTTCATACACAGTTTCGCCTGAAAAAAAGAAAGATACAAAAGGGGGAAGTTATTGATGCTGTTAAATATCCGGATGCGATACTGAAGAGGCATGGGAAATACTTTTTTAGGAAGAAATTGAGGCGGGGAACTATCGAAGTTTGCTGTGAAAGAACAGAAAGGCATATAAAGGTAATTACTGTCTATTGGATATAAGATGGAAATAAGCTATGATAAGGACGCGGATGCTATGTATATAGAGTTTCGTAGTGGGGAGTTTGCTAAGAATAAAAAGATAGATGATTTTACAATTATAGATTTAGACAAAGAAGGCAATATCCTAGGTATCGAGCTTCTTGATGTCAGCAAGAGAATACCTCTTGAGTCTCTTTCTCAAGTTAATGTTAAGAATTTGCTTGCCATAGCCAAATAAGAAAATATCAGATGAAAAGGAAATCATTGCAAAAAATTGAGGATTCCTATAAAACCAAGGGTTATAGGGGCGATAAACTGCGCAAAATCTTGGCGAAAGATAAGGGGTGGATTAAACTATACCATGAAAGGCAGCAGAAACTTACCAAAAAAATCCCTCTTACAAAATTGGAGCAAAAGAAATATGTGATGTCAATTAATGAAGATTACGAAATATTAAGGAAAGTCAAACAACTTGAAAAATTAAAGCTAACAAAGCAGGATAAATTCTCAGTATGGCTTATAAAAACACAAATGGAATTTGATTGGAGAAAGCACCTCATACAAACGCTGGACAAAATTTTGAGGAAATATCCTAAGTGACTTTGAGTGTCCCTATAAACTCATCAAGGTTAAAGAATTCAATCTCTTCCCTAGTATCCTTCAAGTCCTTAAACGTGAACTCCTGGACCTCCTTATCCATTGCCACACAGCAGTCTTTGATTACTGTTATCTTGAAATCCCTATCGTATGCGTCCTGGACGAGGCTCCTTACGCAAAGGTTTGTTAAAATCCCACAGGCTACAATCTCTTCAATCCCTTCTAATTCCTTTTCAAGGTCAGTCCTGAAGAACGGGCTGATCTTGTGCTTTGTGATGATAATGTCTGAATATTTCTTGTCTATGTCCGCAATTATCCCAACATTATCTGAATCTGGGGCAAAGGCATCATTGGAATCTTTTTCAACGTGCCTGGTTAATATTATTTTGTATCCTTCTTTCCTGCAGAATGCAATAAGCCTGTTAGCCCTTCCAATAACATCAGAAATATCTCCTACAAAATAATCTGAATCCTTGTTTGTCCATTCTTTTTCGAAATCCACTAATATTAATGCCTTCATTGCCATGCTTTTCAGGAAGAATCCCAATAAAGGGAAAGCTGCGGAAAGAAAATTTGTTTTAAAGCTGGGGGATTATCTGGATGGCTTGGGGAAGCAATGTTGTGCATAACTCCTGATTCCTTATGCTATTCGGATTTGGCGGAATTATAGGCAAGAAGGCTTAATTCAGTAGTTTATTAGGGACTTTAAATTCTTTTTCAGAAAAAATAATGTCCTCAGCTTGAGAAATACATCTCTTGCAAACATCCATCATAAAATCATACTTCTGGGTAATCCCTTCGCTATGAACTGAAGCCCCATATCTGGCTTCTTCTCTTAGGTCTACGTCAGTTTTCTCTTCTTTCTCGCTGTAAACTGTAATCCTGTCAATAAATTCATCATCATAATCAATCAAACCTTTATCCTTAACATGCCTCAAAAACAATGCAGTACATTTTTGACTTCTACTTTCAACTCCAAATTTTTTCAGAATTGCTAAAGCACAATAGTACATAGTATAAAACCACTCTTCCGGAATCTTGTAATCTAATCCCTTTTCTTTGAATAACTCACAAGTCCTGAGATTAGTTTTAGCTTTGGCAATATACTGCTCGGCTTCTTGATTATTTGGTTTTACAATTAACAAGCCCTTATGCTTTTTACCTTTCTCCTCAGCTTTTCTAGCATTTGAAAAGCAATCTTTTGTTTCATCCATTTTTCATAAATTTGGCAAAGCTTTCTTGTCCAAATAATATTATTCCTTTCTTGATTGCATCTACAAAAGCTTTATTGTTATTCTTAAGTTCTTTTCTAAATCCATGGGGAGTAAAATCTATTAAATGAATTTTCTTGCTTTCCGTTTTCTGAATTTCATTAATAATCTTCTGGTTCTTAACAAATTTATTCTTTTTAGCTATTGTCAAAATATCAATATCATCAGCTTGCTGAGGAGAAGTTACAATGCTACCATACAAAACAAGAAATTCTACTTCTTTTTCTAATTCTGCAAAATTTACTCTCCATCTTCTTTGTTTGATTGATTCTTCCGTTAGGTAAAGGGCAAGAGCTTTTTCCACCAACAGATTATCCCAATTTATCTTAATGATGGATGTACTGGTCTTTCCAGATCCAACTGATTCTATTAAGGTGTATTCCTCTGCTTCTAATTTTTTGATAATTTTCCAAGTTCCAACACGGCTTAATTTCAATTCTTTAGCAAGAGAAGTTATAGTGTGGGTTCTAGTAAAATCTTTCAACAATACTAACATCAGTTTCTTACCTGTTACCATCTTGTTAATAATTATTAACCAATAGTTAATACCGATATTTAAACTTTTCTATTTTGATGTGCCCGGGAAGTTAATTCTAGGCGGGCCTCCTCTTGGCCATGCTTAAGTCTGAAAACGGGAACGGGATTACTACAACATCCCCTTTTACAAATGCTTCCATGCCTCATCCTCCTTTTTGTTGAGCCACTCTTTTGAAAGAACCTTCTCGCTTGCAAGTGCCGTGAGCATGCTCTCGCTTATCTGCTTCATGGGCCTTAGCTCTATGCGATCATCAAATGCCAATATGGCTACCTTTGACCCGTTGAAGCCTTTGGTCTCCCTTATGCTCCTGGGTATTGCAATCTGCCCTTTTTCAGTTATGGTAATGGTCCTTATTTCGACTAGTGCCATTTTGTCTCCTCCATCAATCTTACTTGTAAGAGGAGTAAGTAAATATATGTCCTTTTCGCTTTCTTGCGCCTGAATCATTTTTCCTCCTAAGGCAAAAAGTCCTCCCTCGCCCCCTCCCACGTTATGAAGTGCTGCCTTACCCTTACAGAATGCTTTTTCAGCCTTTCCTCAAACTTGTCCATCTCAACTATTGTCCTGAAGATGCACTCTATTATGTGCGTATACTTGCCGGTAATCCTCGAGGCGTTGTTTATGCTTTCATGATTCAGGATAAAAGGCATCAGGCTTTTCTTTCCCTGGACAAGGTATATACTGCTTAAATAGTATCCAAGCCTGGTGAAATCCGGCATTGTAGTATACTTAACTATTGCATCCTGCTCTTTGATCCACCTGTTTATTGTTATTCTTGGTATTTTTGTCTCCCTTGCTATTCTTGCTATCCTTTTTCTTGAGTCTTCCCTTAGCTGTCTTGCTATCTTTCTTGCCCTTTCCAGTTTCATTTTTCTTCCTCCTTTCAAGCCTTTTTATTATCCTTCTGAAGACTTCCTTCCATATTGCTGATTTTACTTTTTTGTAATAGCTTAATGTTGGAAGGTAATTGCCCATGTCCTTTAGAAGCACGCCTTGATATGAGATTTTTGTGCTTATGGTCTCTAGAAGCTCTGCTGCGTCTATGTATTCTTCCTCCCCTGTAAGTTCTAATGAGGAGCTGTAGCTTTTTTCTTCTTTAATAGACAGTGCGTAATAATTTACTGCCTTTGACGAATACCTTGTGCTCCTGTTGTTTATTACAATGCTTGAGATACTTTCTGGTTTTAGGTTTAAAGTATTGTTTTGCTTTCTTACTAGGGGGATTATTGTGCTTTTGAAATGGAAGTTGTCGTAGCATGAGTGGAACACAGGGAACGAGGCGTGGCTGTGCCATATCCCAATAACTCTCGATTTGCATCCTGTTGCCATTACAAAAGGCTCAACGATGTCTTCCAGGATTGCATTGCCCCTTTTCACCTCTTGTGTGGGCACTATGCTGTAGTATTCCTCTCCCTTGCTTGCTATTATCCCCTCGCATTCCAGGCTCTTTTGTGAAATCTCTTTTACCAGCCTTGAGGTCAGTGTTATTTCGTCAAAGAACCTTTTTGTCAGAACCAGCCCCATTTTTTCCTCCTGCAGGTGCATTCCTCGCTTCCTGAAACCCTGAAGCGCCCTCTAAGCGCAGGGTTTGAGAAGTATTCAAAGCCTTCAACTGGCGAAATTGAAGCGGATTCTGCAGCCATCATTGCCCCGGCCAAAGCATTTGCCATCACTATGTTGGATTCTTCAACAGCATTGCAGCTGCCCCTTGAGTTTTGCAATCTTTTCAGCTCTTTAAAGTCGTACCTGCATTCCAGGCATCCGGTCTCAACCCTTGCGCTGAATGCGGTTACAGAGCCGTTTATTAGTGGAATATTTGATTCAACGCATTTTTTGCTTATGAATTCACGCGCTTCCCAGCTGTCCACGCAGCATAATATGCTTGAATACTGGCTGCTAATATCTTCTTCTGTAAGATGCCTTTGGCAAGATTTTATTTCCGAACCTGAAACCTGTTCCAATTCTTTTTTCAAGCTTGAGGCCTTGTTCTCCCCCAGATGATTTGTGTATAGCACCTGCCTGTTGAGGTTTGAGCTTTCAACTGTGTCCCCGTCGTAGATTGTGAAGTCTGCCCCCATTAATGCAAGGCATAATGCTGCGTATGTCCCGATGCCTCCTGCTCCTGCGACTAGCATGTTTGAGGCTTTTGATTTTTTATTGGAAGGCTTTTGATTTTTTATCGTGAGCCTTTCTTTTAAGTCAAGATTATAGTCTAATCTTCCTGAAAGCGTATGGTCATTTTCTATTGGGGCAATTATTTTCCTTGTCTCATCCAAGGCTATTGCCGCTATTATCGCGCTTGTGAAAATGCCTTGCCTGTAGCCATTGTACTCTTTTAGGAGCGTTTGGTGCTTGAACAGATTGTTGCTTTTGGATTTTGGGTTGAATACTGCTATTGCCGCTGTCCTCATGGATGATGAGCAGCTTATCATTGGTGTCTTGGTTTGCATAGCATGCTCTAAGCAGAGATGTTTTGAATGTTTGGAGTTTGTCAAATCTAAGATCACATCTGGTTTTCCTAAAAGGCATTTCTCTAAGTTGAGGTTGATGCCTTCAAAAAGTATGTCGCTGTTTATTCCTGAAAGCTTTTCTTCCAGCTTCCTGGCCTTGCTTTCTTTTTTTATGAAGCGCAACCAGTCCCTGCCGAAAAGGAACTCGTTTGCATTGTCTTCTATCAAAGAGGAATCTATAATCCTTATGTTGCCTATGCCCAAGCCGCAGGCATAGAGGCAGAAAAAGTGCGCGATTGCTGATGAGGAAGAAATTGCTATCCTTGCCTTTGAAAGCTTTTCCTGGTCTAGTGCTGGCTGTCTGGTGTAGTCTGTCATGGTAAGATTTATAATCCTGACCTCCTTAACGTTGTATAATGAAAGTGCTTTTCGTTTGCAACCAGAACCAGCACCGTAGCAAGACTGCTGAAGAAATCTTTAAGAATATGTTTGAGACTAAATCTGCAGGATTGTATAATGAAAATCCTATAAGTTCTGAGGAGATTGAGTGGGCTGATGTTGTTGCAGTGATGGACGATGACCAGAGGAGCGAGATAGCTAAGAGATTTCCCCTGCTTTACATGAAGAAGAGGATTCTTGTGCTTAATGTTCCTGATATGTTTTATTATATGCAGCCGGAGCTTGTTGAGCTTCTTAAGAAACAGGCAGGAAAGATTAAACATTAGTCACCATCCCCCTGTCTGCCCTCCCTCTTACTTTCATATGGCTGTATTTGCTGTGCGTAAGAAGGTTGTAAGGATTCCCAGAACTGAAGTAGCATTCTGTAAGAACTTTTCTTGCGTAATGCATTAGTGCCAGAAGCTGCTCTTCTGTGCTTTTGTTCTTCTTCATTATGTCGTCGTATTTGAAATTCCCTGTGCATATCTTTTGGAAAGGCTTGTTGGTGTAGCCTAATGAGGGGTGGGTGTAAGGCTCCATGACTATCAGCGGGTCACATTTGACTTTGCTGTTGTAGCTTATCAGCCTGGTTGCCACCCTTGCTGCAGGGAACTGGTAGTATGAGCTGTTCAGCTTCTCATATAGGATGTATGGGGGGACTGCTGTGAAAAGGTAGAAGCTTTCCCCGATTGTTTCAAACCCCAGGTTATTGCTTAGCTGGTAATCTACTTTCCTCCCAATAAGCTTTTTTAGGCTGTTGCCGGCATTGCCTTGTATGCTGTTCCTTATGTAATAGTCATGGATTGGGATGATGTCATCTATTGATTTGAAGTAGCTGCCAATCCTGTAGCTCTTCATTCTTACTTTGATGTTTCCCTTGCCTTTTTCTAAATGGAATATCCTGCCCTTGTGGTTGAAGAAGTCTTTTGGGAGTATGCTCTCCACTATTGGCTTGTATCCATTTTCTGGAGCCCTTATGCCTATGAGCCTTGCATATGTCCCTATTTGATTTATGAACTTTGGACAATTATTGCCTTGCTTCCTGTTTAGCATGAGCTCTTCCAGCCTTGAAAGCTTTTCCCCTTCCACAAGATTCATGCGTTTTCCCTTGAGGCCTATGCTTCCGTGGCATTTTCCATTCTCTTTTATGTTGTAGATTATGCTGCCTATTGTAACGAATGAACTGCTGTTAAAATACTGTTGAAGGAGAGAGGGCATTTACTGCCCCCCCACTGCAGAGAGCTGGCTCACGATTATCTCGATGCACTCATACTCCCTGTCTTCTATTCTTCTTGTGTCAATGTACGGCGTGACAATGTCGTCCAGTGAGAAGCTGCTGCTTCCCCTTAGGCTTTCTTTCTTGTTCCCGTTTTCGTCATAGACGTTTATCTTCATGAGGACATTGCTGCCGTTGTGCTCCCTCATGTACCTTTGTATCTCTTCTGCTATCGGCCTTTCTTCCTCGTCCGGGTTCTTTGTCAGGTATTCTAAAAACTCCCTGAATGTCTTGGCCTTGTATTCGTCTTCCAGGTAGCGAAATATTGAACGCTCTCCTGGGAGCCCGCTTTCTGGGTTTAGAATCCTCCTGTTTGCTTCTGTGTCTGCTATTCCTACAAGTTTTGGCATTTTTTCACCTCCTGCTTTTGTTGTTAAACTTTGGATTGAGGAGGTTTATATTGGTTTCTGGAAAAATCATATGTCTTTTTCGAAGAAGATGGAGGAAGTGGGTTAGCAGCCGGAATTCTACTCTTGTTTTCTTTTGTTAAGGGAAGAGTTGCGGTTGTTGCGGAAAGTGGGATTTTGACGTCGGGAGTTTGGTGAGAGCGCCTATAACATCTCTTTTAGCTTTCTCTATGCCCAAAAGCTCCACATAGTGGCTCCAGCTCAATTTGGCAGACAGTGTCTGCCTTTTTTGGAATTTACCAGACACTGTCTGGAATTATTGCTTTGTTTTATGGTGGAAAGGAATGGCGGATGTTGCAAACATAAAAATTTTTACGAAGGGGACTTAATTAGTCAAAACTAATCTTAGTGTATCTTTCTCTTTGTTTAATACACCACTCACAATAAGATAATTGATTCTATCTGAGAATGTTTCTAAAGGAATAGTTCCGAAGAATATGCTATATATTTTATACATCTCTTCTATTTTTATAGATACTTTCTTTAAGCCTTTATTATGTTTTAAGTAATTGATTACAGAAATTATGTTTATATACGGTTTAATTTGCCTTAACCCTAGTTCATAAATTATATACTCATAATTCTCTCTTATGATTATAAACATTCCTTCATCTATTGCAACTGAGTAGTCTTTGTTATGCTTTTCCATTAATCTTTTAAATTTGTTTGAAGCCTTTAGTCTTTTTCCAGAATCGTATTCTGCAAGTTTTGAGTCAATTATGAGGGGGATATATTTTTTGTATCCATTTTCTTCTTTTAGATAATACTGCGTTTTACTTTTTGGTAAAATGTCATTAATTAACAAATCCATAAGCACTATATAGAACTTATTTAAAAATGTGGCTGTGGGATGGATTTTTCTTAATATCCTCATTACAACATCCTTATTATCAATTACCTTTTTGAATAAGTTCCCCCTAAGTTCAACAAACTCATTATTGATAGCTAAATTTATTTCATTGAGTGGTATCTCTAAATCCTCAGAATGGATTAACTCTTTAGTATAAATCTCTTTAAAAAATATGTTCCTAACAAATAGTTTTTTATTTTCCTCATCAATAATATGAAATACTTTGTTATAATTTAATGAAACTTTATATCTTTGGTTATTTATCTCTTCAATCTTATCTAAAGTTATTCTGGATCCATATTTTTTAATGAGCGTATAGTTTATAATCTCTCTGAATTGCTCCGTTTTATCCCCTTGGATTTGTATTTGTTTCATTTTAGGGTGGACTGTTGCAGTTTGCATTTTCCTTCTGCTTTATATCTTTTATGGTCTGATAATGAGTATTTTACTAATATTGCAGTTTTCACTCCTCGAGTTGTCCCATAAAACTGTTTCTTATCTAGTTTGAAGTAGTGTTTGGTTAAATCCTTTTCGGTTGGTCTAATAAATGGCATTTGATAGCTGGGATCAATAAAGAGGATTTCATCTTTACTTTGATTAAAACCTACAAATAGCAAGACGTGCAGATTATATGATTGAAATACATCGCCAAAATGTGGTTCATATTCAAGGTTAACATAGTATCTCTGGCTAAATTGCAATACTTTCATTAAGAAAAAGACTGGGACTGGCCCTTGTTTATCAAGAAGAGGGTATAAATCTTGGAGGGCTGTATATTTTTTGATATAAAATCCATATGGGATTTTCTTCTGCTTTAGTAAGCAATTTAATTTATTGAATCTATGTGACTCTAAGTTAATACCTTCACTACTATACTCGAATATTTCTTTGATTTCCTCTGCGGTAACTTGGTCGTCATATCCTAAATGGTGCAAGATTGTAATTATTGCATTTACACCGCAGGCTTGATATTCTCTTACTAGCCCTCTAGGGTTAGTGAGTTTAACTTTTTTTTGTCCTAACTTCATATTTGTTATAAGGGTTGGAGTTTGGTTAATAAATGTTACGTCTCTTTTTAGGAAAAACTACAGCAAATTTAGCAGGAATGATTGTTCCTTTAGAAATAAGCTTAAGGCTTACTGTTATGCCTGAAGGTGATTCTGAAGTCTTGAGTTCTGCCTTGTCAATGGCACTTAGGGTTTCCTTGCTTATGTTGAATCCTCTTAAGAGTGTAGAGGCATTCATGATCTCAATTCCCCTCACCTGTTTTTTTGTTGAGATGTCTAGTATTATGTCTCCACTGTCTAGGTTGCCTTCGAAACTCTCATCTTCTCCAAAGCCTTTGTGCAAGGCAAGGATATCGCCTTCTTTGTCATAAGATATGTGCTTCACTTTGTTGTCCTCCATTGTCTGTGCCTCATGATGTAGGTAAAGATATATAAGGCTTTTCCACGTCTTTTGAACTTTGCCGGAATTTTCATAGTTCTTGTGTCACATATTTTGAAGTAAAGTGAAATTCTGTCTCGGTTAGTGATACTCTTTTCTATTCCTACTAAGTTTTTGGGATTTTTTATGTTGCTGATAACTTCTCTCTTACTGCCTTCTCTTAATATCATTTGTGTTGTGAAATGTGGTTCATTAAAAATAATCCTTTTAACTTTTCTTAGCTTCTTCTTTTCCTCTTCAACTTCTGTTTCACTCATGGTCATGTTACTAGAAGCGGATAGTTAAATGATTTATTGGAAAAAATAGCTGTTATTTTCGACGGAAACGAAGGAAATGAGTTAGCAGCCGGAATTCTCCTTTTATTTTGGAAAGTTAAGGGAAGAGTTGCGGTTGTTGCGGAAAGAAAACTTTTGACGACGTGAGTTTACTCTATCATTGCATTCCTTGCCTTGTACCTGACTTTGTATTTGTCAAATAACTCCCTAAACTCATCTGAATGGTTGATAGGGATGCTTATTGCGCCCTTGCCAAGCTGTTCCCCATTTCTCTCTTTTAGCAAGCCCTTGCTGCCTCTTCTTCCGCCAAGGATATACCTTAATGTAGTCTTTTGTGAAAGGCTTAGGTTATTGAGTGAATAGGTGAATATTGCCCTGGAATTAAACCCGAAAAGCTCTGCTATCTGCTTATTCTTGATCAGGAGGAATCCTTCTGAAATTATTCCTTCCCTTGCTAGGAAGTCTTTGCTCGTAAGGTCAATGAAGTCTAAGCACTTCACGTCAAAGTCTTGCCCCATCTTCTTTGACAGCAGGTGCCTTAACTCTTGTGCAAGGCTCAGCTTTTTTTCCAGCTTTTCTTTCTGCTTAAGCAATATTGCAAGGTCTATGTCTCCTGCATCAAGCTTCCCCCTGGAGAAAGAGCCGTAAACCGCTATGTCTGCTATGCTAGTGTTCTTTTTGCAGAACTTCTTTGCCTCTGATTTTAATCCCTGCATTATCTTTTGCCTTTCTGAAGTCATCTTTTAGCACCTTTGCATGCTCTTTAGTCATCCTGAGGCTGTAGCTTTTTTGGTAAAGGGGGAAATCCTTGTCCATAATCCTGTAAAGCTCCTTATGCTTTAACCTCAGCATCCTGAACCTTTGGGAATGGCTGCTCGGGATAAAGCCTTCTTTCCTTAGCAGGAAGAGGTCTGCCAGCACGCTCATAGCCTTGAAGTAGAGCGTTACTGCGCAGTTGTAGGCGCTGTCATTCTCCGCTTCTTCTGCCTTTCTGAGGTATTCCCTTAAATTTTCCTCAAGTATTCTGCCTTTGTTATGTGTCATAACCATGATTTGATATTTAAGCTTTTTGGTTATATGATATAACCCTATTAAAACTGCTAGTTGCCTTACAATCCAGCTGCTTAATAACCTTTCTTTGAAAATCATATGTTTTTTTCGACGGAAACAGAGGATATGGGTTAGCAGCCGGAATTTTACTCTTGTTTTCTTTTGTTAAGGGAAGAATTTCGGATGTTGCGGAAATAAAAGATTTGACGTCTGGACTTCACAATTCTGTATTGTTTTTAAGAAAGGCTTATAAATTGGCCACAACTATTTCTTAGAAGTCTAAAGGGGGAGATAAAAAATGATAAAACATATATTCTTGGTAGGGCTGTTAGGCTTGGCAGACTGTGCAGGTTCACAGGCAAAAGTGGTTAAGCCAAAGCCTGAGGGGATAGAAGTCGTAATGAAAGAACAGAATGCTTTCTTTTTGTATGATAATGGCGGGTGCAAGGTTATGATTGGCTATCCCAAGCACATCAAGTACAGGCACTTCAAAGGCAATGGCAACAAAAAGCACAGGGCCAGGCTTGGCAGCTGGAGCTATAGGAAGCATATAACTTATATCCAGCATGCTTGCGAGGCTTTTGGGGTTTATGCTCAGGAAGTTAGCGAGCGCATGACCTCAAAGAGGTGCAGCAATTGCAGCAGCCTTAACACTGGCCGCCCCTACAAGGGCCAGTTCAGCTTGTTTCATTGCAACGACTGTTTTAAAACTTACAATGCTGACTTTAACGCCTGCGTTAATCTCGGCATTAAACCTATTGCGCCGCAACGCCCTGCAATAGGGGGGTGCGGTCTGAATCTACAGGCCATTAAGATGACTTCGCCCTTACATGCGGATGATCCCGCTCAAAAGCGGGTGAGTGCATAACGTCCTCTTAACCGAGGCTCCACGAGTTTTACTCCGGAGAGAGGTAACTTATATAAGGGATTATAATTAATGATGAGCAAGCAGAAAAAGAGGAAAAATGGTAAGAAGGATGAGAACTTATAAATTAAAAAAAATCACCAGTAAGAAAGAGTTTAAGATAAATTATAATGAGGAACTAAACAAGCAACAATTGAAAGTGGTCTTCAATGGTGGTGGTGCCTCCTTGGTATTGGCTGGTCCGGGTTCTGGAAAGACTAGAGTCTTGGTCTATCGGGTGGCATACCTTCTGGAAAAGAAGGCTGACCCGGCTAACATATTATTGCTTACCTTCACAAATAAGGCTGCAAAGAATATGCTCAGCAGGGTGGAAAGGCTCTTAGGGTATTACCCAAAAAGCCTAGTGGGCGGAACATTTCACCATGTTGGAAATCTCATATTAAGAAAAAACGCAAAAAAGATAGGTTTTGATAGTAATTTCTCAATTATCGACAATGAGGACAGTCGGCAGATCATAAGGGATATTATAGCTAATATTATGCCAAAGAAAAATAAGCATTTCCCTAAGAGCAATGTCATTTTCTCCATAATCAGTTTTGCAAAAAATGCCGGGCTAACCATGAAGAGTTGTATAAAAAACAGGTTTTCATACTATTCCAAGTTTCTCAAAGAAATGACAAGGGTTGCAGAGTTATATGAACAGAGAAAAGTAAAAGCCAACCTTTTGGACTTTGATGATCTTCTCTTTTATTGGGACAAGCTTCTTAACGATGAAGCTGTAAGGGACTTTTACGTGAAAAAATTCAAATACATCCTGGTAGATGAGTTTCAGGATACAAATAAATTGCAATTCTCAGTTATCAAAAAGTTGACTGATGGCTTTAGGAACAATGTGATGGTAGTTGGGGATGATTGCCAGAGCATCTATTCATTTAGGGCAGCCGAGATAAAAAACATCTTAGATTTTCCAAAACACTACAAAAAAGCCAAAGAGTTCAAGTTGGAGATAAATTACAGGAGTGTTCCAGCAATCCTTAATCTAATAAACCAAAGTATAAAGAATAACAAAAATCAATTCAAAAAAAATCTAAAGCCTGTTAATAAAGGCGATACCAAGCCTGTGTTGGTCCACTGCCAAGACAGCCAACAAGAGGCTGAATTTGTCTGCCAAAGGATTTTGGACCTAAATGAAAAAGGCGTGCCTTATGACGAAATTGGCGTTTTATTTAGGGCAGGCTACCAGTCTGCAACTATGGAGTTAGAATTAACAAAAAGAGGAATCCCTTTTAAGAAAAGGGGCGGTTTGCGCTTTTTTGAACAAAAGCATATTAAAGACATGACCTCTTTTCTTAAGCTCTTTAACAATTCAAAAGACGAACTATCTTATAAAAGGATTCTGTGTTTATTTGAAGGAATAGGGCCAGCGAGTGCAATAAAGATATGGGATGAACTTAGTAAAAGCACTAACCCCATTGAAAGTGTCAAATCAAAAACCAGCCCTAAATTAACTAATAGGCCCCTAAAGGGATGGATGCAATTTAAAAAAATAATCCTGAAAGCGCCAAAAAATCTTTTGCCGAGTGAGATTGCCAATCATTTTTTAAAAAGCTTTTATAAGGATTACCTTAAGGAAAATTATCCTAATTTTAAGGATAGGCTCCTGGATCTCAACCAGTATATTAATCTAGCAAACCAGTATAAGAGCATAAATAATTTCATCGAGGACATAATGCTGGATGCTGATTTGACAAACAGGGAGGACCTGGCCCTTGTAGGCTCGGAAGTAACCAGCAAACAAGAAGATGAAGCTGTCATCTTATCTACGATTCACCAAGCCAAGGGCTTAGAATGGCAAAATGTCTTTATAATATCTCTTGCTGAAGAGAGGTTTCCACTTGCTATAGCATATGCAGAGGATTCGCTTGAGGAAGAAAGACGCTTGTTTTATGTTGCATGCAGTAGAGCTAAGAAAGGATTGTATCTCTGCATACCTATGGAAGATTACACCTTTTGGGGAGGTTACCAAATATTGAAGGATTCATTATTCGTCCAAGAGCTTCCTGAATCCTGTTATGAAGAGTGGAACCTTGAGGAAGATGATTGAAATATTGGGTTCTGGGTGTTGTCGTAAGTTATATCATTGCAGGGGAGTTATGCTTTCATTATCAGTTTAGGCCGAAGACGCCGTAGCTTCAAGCTCAAGTTTGACAGTTGCTTTGTAAAATGGCAATAAGGGGCTTGTATTGCCCTTTTAAAGAAAAATTGTTGTTACTCAATTTTTTAGCATAATTAACAGATGCTAATTGGCATCAAAGGTTTGTTTATTTTTAGTTGTTTGAAAATTGTTTCTGTTTCTCTGGGTAATTTTGTTAATATATTTTTCTTGTTATCTTTCAGGTTAAAACTTATTATCTTTATCCTTTCTAATTTTCTGAGTGTTTTCCTTGCTGATTCCTCTAAGAATTTCTCTATGATACACTCTATGAGAAAGCTGAGTACGCAGATGAAGACGTGAGCTTTGACTCTGTTTTCTGTCCTGTGGTAGATAGGTCTGATATCAAGGAAATTTTTTAGTTCATCAAAAGCATTTTCTACATTTTGCAGTTCTTTGTAGGCTTTCATCACATTATCTGCTTTGTAATTTGTGTTTGTGACTAATAGGAATTTGCCTGCAATTTTATTCTCATAATCATAGTTTTCTTTGTTCAAAGAAAATTTTAGTTCTTTATCATAACTGGTGTTGAAGAGTCTTTTGTTCTTTCCAAGGATTTTATTGGCTTGTAGTATTAAAGATTCTTTTGTTATCTTTTTTCCTTTCTTCGATTTCTGGGATTTGGTGTATTTTCTGCTTTAGGTTTAACTGTCTAGAAGCTTCTCATAATTTCTACTGTTGTAGATATCTTCGTGCTTAACAACCACGTCAAAGTCTAGAAGCTTCTCATAATTTCTACTGTTGTAGATTTCTTTAAATATTTTGCTGTTTGCCGGTCTAGAAGCTTCTCATAATTTCTACTGTTGTAGATACCACAGGGACAGTTATTGAGGTTTCATGTCTAGAAGCTTCTCATAATTTCTACTGTTGTAGATCCATCATTCCTCCTTGGGGCATCCCCCTGGTCTAGAAGCTTCTCATAATTTCTACTGCAAGGCACTACGTCCTAACACGGAAAGGAGAAAAGCTCAAAAGAGGAATCAAATGAGCTAATGCAACTACTAAAGAATTTCCATAAGTCACTCAAGCAGCCACTTCCACATTGGAATATATTTTATCCTGCCCCTTGCCCCGCGCCATTCAGCCTCTTCTTCACCCTCATAATCTTCTGTTATCACAAGCAGCCTCTTGCACTTAAGCTCCTTGCTGGCTTTAATCAGTGCCCTTGTTTCCCTTGCCTTTACATCATAATCCCCTATATTATAACAGACTTGGACCAGTTCTTTGGCCTTCCCCCTTTCTTTCACCACAAAATCAACTTCTGACTCCTTATCCGCCCAATAAAATATCTCAATTAATTGATTTTCCGCCTGCCTTCTCTTTAGCTCAATGAATGCCATATTCTCGTAAAGCTTTCCAGAATCTTTAGAAAACTTCAAAGAAATGTCTGAGATAAACGAGTTGTCAGAAAGATACACCTTCTTTGGATACTGCTCCTGATCCTTTATTTTATATGAAAATATTGGCACAAAATAGCAGAAATAGGATTCCTCAGCATATCTTGCATAATTTATTATGGTTTCTTTTCCCGCTGTTTTCCCCTGGGACCTGAGCACATTTACTGTCTTGTTTATCGAAAAGCGCGTGGAATTGACCAGCAGCCTAAGGAAATCTGACAGCAGGCCTGTATTCTTTATGTGGTGCCTTTCTGCTATGTCCCGGTTTATTATCGTCCTGAAATAGTCCTGGACAATCCTGTGCTTATTGCCAAGCAATTCCTCTGAAACAACCTCAGGAAAGCCCCCCTGATCAAGGTACTCTAAAAGCAGGGACTTTACATGGCTTAATTTCCTTTCGCTCAACTCAAAATTTTCCTCTAAAGCCAAGCCCTTGAAAGTCAAAAATTCCTTGAAGCTTAATGGCAGGACGTCAAAACTTACTGCCCTCCCTCTCAGCTCTGTAGGGATTTCTTTGCTTGAAAGCTTCGAGCTTGAGCCTGAAACGAAGAAAGTAATATTCCTGTAGCTGTCGAATACTCTCCTGAGCCACCTGCTCCAGTCCGGAATAACTTGTATCTCATCAAGAAATAGGAAATACCTCTTACTCCCGTTGCCGTAAAGCTTCATTAAAGAGGGGATAAGATTCGTGAGCAATTCGGTTTTCTTCTCAATCCTTTCGTCTTCAAAATTTATGTAAAACAGGCAGTCTTTTTTAACTGTGAGTGCCAGGCTGTTTATCAGCTGGAACATGGTATATGTCTTTCCGCATCTCCTTACCCCTGTAAATACAACTATCTTCCTTGATTTGAAATTAATCTCGGGAAGGTGCCTTTCCTTTAGTTCTGGCGTCCACAGCTCCTGCCATTCTTTTAGCAATACTTCCATGCCTTATTAGAACCTGACCGATTTTATATACTTTTCGGTCAGGATATAAGTGTGTAGAGTCCCAATATTTTTTCCGCCGTTTATTTTTAGAAGCCAGAATTGCATCTTATGCATCACTAGACCGCAATGCTTTCTTCTGCAACAAGGGGGGCATTGCAGGCTTCTTAAATAATGAATTCACAAGCTCTTTAGCTTAGGGAAATAATTTCAGGACACTGGAGGGCATTTTGTGCTGACTTACTGTATCATCTCAACGAGAAGAAAGGTATAGCAAAATGCATGGGCAAGGAACAGCCATACGCAAGGCACTACATTCTCACAAAGAAAGGGAAAAGCTCAAAAAAGAAGCCAGATGAGGCAAGGCAGCTGCTAAAACATCAGAAACGTTTTCTGGAATAACACTGCAAAATTAAGTAAGATTTATATATAAGGTGCTTATAAAGAAGGGTAAAATGTCCCTTGAACAAGTACTTCAGTCTGAGGTGGTACTGGACAGCAGGAGAAGGCTTTACAATTCAGGATTAGCGCAGAGCTTATCAGCAATCGGCCTTAGGGTGCAGACTGTTTCTCATCCAGGGATTGACCAAGGGGCATTGAGGTCATATTGTTCGTCCCTGATGCAAAGCATGGGCATAAACTCCCCCAAGGAAGAGCCAACGGACTATTCAGGCATTACTCCGGGGCATGAAAACTATTCCCTTGACAGGGTCATAATAGATGGCCTTGCCAAGGAAACCAAGATTGAGAGCCGTCTTTCACCAACAGACCTTTTGGCTGTGCAGGCTATTGCCAATGAGGTGGAGCAGATGATAGCTCCACAGTTTTCCCAGCTGAAGCCTGGTTTTGGCGTGTCTTATGCTTCTCAGGGATTCGGGAGCTCTCCAACAGGGTATGATCTTGCGCCAAAGGACAATATGTTTGGGAATGGCCCTGAAAATAACCCTTTCCAGCAATCCAATCCTTATCCCAGCACTTCTGGCTTAGAGATATCCGCGCCTCCAACCATTTCCTTTGGTGACTTGAAGCCTCGCGAGATAATTGGCTTGGGCATTTCTTCAGCTCCTGATCTTTGGGGCAGTTTTGGCTTGCAAAAGATTGAGGTGAAGCCTGCGGTGGATGTTGGGAGGAGTTACAGCCCCAGTGTTTTTGAGATAAAGCCTGTAGGCTCTTCCATTGATTTGGGCTATAATCCTATTGGCAGCAGGACGGATTTTTACAAGACTGAGAATCCCGGGTTTAAGGGGCCTTTTTTGAGTGACAAGACTTTTGGCAACATTGCTCTTGACTTGAAGCTTGACAAGGCTGTCCCTGAGATGAATAGCTATAAGCTGAGGGAGAGGTATGATTTTAGCGGGCACAGGCATGGGACTAAGAGCACTCATTTTGGCCATGATCTTGTGGACGGGGGGGATAGGCTGGTTAAGTTTAAAGATATAAGTTTTAATCCCTTAAGAATTGGGAATAGAGATAGTATTAATCTTGGCACTCAAGAAGATTTCAGCTTTAAAATTCAGGGGACTAAGATGCGTGATGATAAAGGGAAAGATATATTAGTCAATAAGTGGTATGATCCTATTAAAAAGAAAGGGGGTATTATATAATGATTACTACATCAGTTTTAAGGACGCTCCTAGTAAAAGGAAAAATCCATGCAAACCATTTCAAATACGACCTAAGCCTCAAGAGGTACTTGGACTGGCTGGTAGAGAAAGGGCTTTTGAAATATAATGAAGAGCAAGAGTTTTACGTTACAAATTACGACAACACGTATGATCCTTACAACTGTGAATACATCAAGCTGAAGTATTTTTACTACTGGGCTTTTCCTCCTGCCTTTAAGGATGAAGAGATACCAGAGATAAAGCCAACCAAGTTCATAAGGAGCCTAATCAAATGCGATTATAATTTTGACTATGAGAAGCTGGAATATGATGAACGGGAAGAGTTCGCTGACTTGCTGAAAAAAGGCTTCATTGTGGACGATGAGGAGTCTGGTTGTAGGTTCATAGGGCTGACTATGGAAGAGTTCAAGAAGGATTAGGGTTCTCTTTTTGAAAGCAGATAAAGTTAGCAGCCGGAATTCTACTTTTGTTTTCTATTGTTTAAGGCAAGAATTTAGGATGCTGCGGAAAGAAAACTTTTGACGTCTGGACGTTTTGTGGGATTCAGAACCCTGCCCTGATGCAGCTTCTGGCAGTCCAGCTCCTGAAGAAGTCACATGGAATCTTCAAAATCCTTTATCCTCTGTTCTAAGGCCTTTTTCAAGACATTGATATAAAGCTTAAATTGAACATTTATTGCCTTCCAGTCATCTTCTGCAACCAGGGTGCCATAATAATGTATGCCATTCCTTTTTGTCCTTACTTTCTCGAAGAATCCCCAGTCCAGCTCAAGCTCGGGATGTTTCTCGCAGAGATACACGAAAAGGCACTGGTGGTTCATGGACTTTACCTTGTCAAATGATAGGTATGCTTCCACCAGCCCATGAAGGGCATCATAGTACATCTTGTATGCAGAATTCCATCTCTTCTTCTGCAATATCTCTTCTGCACTTGCCAGGTCTTCTTCTGCAATCTGGAGGTTTGCCTTTGCCTTGTCAAGCTCTACATTTTCCCTTGGAAGGATTTTGCCTTCTGAAATACACCTGTCATAGGTTTCTTCCTGGGTTCTAAACTGCTGCATCTTTAATCATCTCTAATGGGATGCTTCCTTTAATAACATTTCCATTTATGATGTTCCGGAGAAGTTCCGGGCTGAATTTCCTCAAGCCGGATTTGCCTTTTCCTATGAAAAGCTGTATGTCCCTGTGCAGCCTGCTTTCGTATCTTCCGACTTCTATTCTTCCTGGGCTGCCGTATATGAATATGTCGATGTCGCTGTCTTTGTGCCAGTCCCACCTGGAAAAGCCCCCGAAAAGAATAACAGTTTTTGCACCTTTCAGGGATTTAAGGTAATTAAGCAGCCCGCACTCATGCAGCCTGTTCAGGGCGGAAAGCCTTTTTTGGTTCTGATACTCTGGGCTCTCGTAGCTGCTCACATAGTAAGGCATCTTCCCTTTCTCTTTTATCCTTATTATTAGCCTTTGTTTTGTTAATGTCTTGAGCCATGAGGCTGCCTTCCCCCTTGAGATTTTTGCCTGTTCAAGTATTTCCTCGAAATGCCAGTGTTTTGCAGGGTGGTTGAAGAAGAGTTCCTGCATTGTGGTTTGCTTGCTTTCCATAATAGTATCCTTTATGGGGACTAATATTTAAGGGTTTTGGTTGATGTGTTCACCATAAGGCTTCTGGGCGCGTACCGTTCATACGAGGAGGTAAGACTACACATAAGTATTGGATATAAACCACCAATTGAATATTAATCGGAGGTATTAAATACCAGCATGGGAACTTAACTCACTGTATACTTATAGGGGTTCGCTCCAGGTTTGCCTCAGGTGAAAGTTGTAGATATTATGAATAATGGAAAAGAAAGTTAAAATGGAATCAGACAAAGCATTAGTGGTATTTCAGAGCAAGAAAATCCGAAGGACTTGGTTCAAGGATGAGTGGTATTATTCTTTAGTTGATATTGTACAGGCTTTAACTGGCAGCCTTAACCCTACAGATTACCTGAAAAAGCTCCGTAAGAGGGATTCTGAGCTTGGACTTTACCTAGGGACAAATTGTCCCCATGTAGAAATGCTGACTGAAACAGGCAAAAACAGAAAAATTCTGGCAGGAAATACCCAAGATGCATTTCGGCTTATCCAGTCTATTCCAAGCAAAAACGCCGAGCCTTTCAAGAGATGGCTTGCAAGAGTAGGGAAGGAGCGAATAGATGAAATTGGGAATCCTGAACTTGCTCAAGAGAGGATGAAGGAAATTTATTCTGCGAAGGGTTATCCTAAGGATTGGATTGATAAGCGATTACGGGGCATTGCCATAAGGCAGAATCTAACTGATGAATGGAAAGAAAGGGGCATTGGAGAAAAAAGAGATTTCGCTATTCTTACGGCTGAGATTTCTAAAGCGACATTCGGGATGACTCCTTCAGAGTATAAAGAATTTAAAAATCTACCCAACCAGTCAAAAGCAAACTTGAGAGATCATATGAATGACTTAGAGTTAATATTTATAATGCTTGGAGAACGTATGACAACTGAACTTTCACAAAAAGAAGAACCAGAAACTTTTGATAAAAGCAAAGAAGTTGCCAAAAGGGGCGGAAAAGTAGCAGGAAACTCCAGAATTGACGCTGAAAAAGAATTAGGTCGCCCAGTCAGCACCAGACAAAACTATCTCTCTATAACTGATAAAAAGAAGAAACTCAAAAACAAAGATAAAGGGCAGTAACTATACAATTATCAGGAATATTTCTTTACATTATCAGTTCAGGCCGAAGACGCCGCTGCTTCACTCTGGAGAGAGGTCACCTGAATATCTGCTTCTTAACATTCGCAGGGTGAATGGAATGTTCTGGCTGCATAGTTTTTAAACAAATGCTAAGGGAAAGGGTATATTTTTATACCTTATGGCTATAGGAAAGTTTAAATATCATGAATACTTCATTTTATGCATGTATGAGCTAGAAATAACAAAGCACTTCTCCAAGGTGCCCATATTCCGTTTTGCGGATGCAGCGCAGATTATACAGAATAGGCAGTATGCAAAGAAATTCCTTAGCCGGATGGTAAAAGAAAACAAAGTCTTCAAAGTAAAGAAGGACTATTATACACTTTATGATGACCCATTCCTCATCAGCACATTCTTAATTAAGCCTAGCTACATTTCTTCTGTTTCAGCACTTGGCTATCATCGCCTGATAACGCAAATCAGCAGGGAAGTATTCTGTTTTACCACAAAAGCTAGCAGCAGCATGGACTTTTTTGAGACGGTTAATTTTATCCACACAAGGCATTTCTTTGGCTTTGAGATGAAGCCTTATGGGGGATTTGCAATTCCAATAGCTACTCCGGAGAAAGCGGTAATCGACAGCATTTCTGCAGTGCCGCTTTCAGTTGTTGAAGAGGCATTCGAGAGCCTGGATAAAAAAGCTATGGTAAATTGCCTTAAAAAGATTAACAAGCCCTGCATAGCAAAACGGATTGGCTGCCTTATGGAAAAGCACGGGCATGATGTGTATTCAGAGCTTAAAGGCTGCCTGAACTACCGGCGCATATTTCTTGACCCGCTGGGCAGGAAAAACGGCAAATTGAACCGAAAATGGGGGGTAATAGACAACACATGATTCCTAAGGACATCCTGCTGGAAACAGGGAGAAGAAAAGGCCTAACAACAAAGGACCACATAGAGAAGGACTACTTCCAGGAAGTTGCTCTTTCAGCAATATTCAGGAAAACCAACAGCCTTGTGTTTAAGGGCGGCACTGCACTCTACAAGATCTATAAGCTTCCGCGTTTTTCTGAGGACCTGGATTTTTCTGTTATTGGAGACATAAATGCTAAAGATTTAATAGAAGAGATTGCCAAGTCCATTTCCTGCGAGGTTAAGACGGTAAAACAGATGAAAGGCTCGGTAATTGCGAAGCTGGCCTTTAAGGGGGTGCTGACTCATGAGAATACCTTGCGGCTTGACATAAGCCTGAAGAATGAGGTCATGCGGGGTTTTGACGTAAAGCAGCACGTTCCGGATTATATTGACATAAATCCCTTTACCTTGAGGGTTATGAAGCTGGAGGAAATTATTGCGGAGAAGGTGCATTCAATTTTTGCACGTACTAAGGCAAGGGACCTGTATGACTTATTCTTTCTCCTGAGGCTGTCTGATTTCAATCCGGAACTTATATCTGCCAAATTAAGGCAGTTTGGAATAAAGCTGGATGTGGCTTTATTAACAAGAAGGATAAATGGCCTTTCTTCTTTATGGGAAAAAGAGCTGAGGCCTTTTATCTTTGGGGAAGTCCCTGATTATAAGGTGGTGAGGGATTTTGTGTTGGGGAAGGTTAGGGGGGTGTGAGGGGTTAGGGGTAATCTACGCACTTTAGGGAGTATTATAAGCATCGTAAATCTGATATACTCCTACAACAAGAGAGAATGATAGCATAAGCATTATGGTGAATACCTTAAAAATATTTGAGGGGGCAACAAGAAAAGCATTCCCTAAAATCAGGATACCCAATATCTCTAAACCCCATAGCCACGGTCCCTTAGTAAATTGCCTAAGTCCATGCACAAAAAAGCTGAAAAGGGCAGGAACCCGCGTTTTTTATCTCTCTCCTTCATCTTTTCCCCTTGCCTTCGCCCTTAATGCCAACAAACGCTAATCATAGTGGCACTGATAAGCATAGCATTGGTTCCATTGCCTTCGCCCTTAATGCCAACAAACATTACGAGTAGAAGTAATACACATATAACTCCCACAGTAATCTTTCTCATTTTCCTCACTGATTTATATTTATCTTCTTTTGTTTTTATGTCACCAATCATCTTCTGTACCTCCTAGGATAGTGAGTAAATCTCCTCTGAGAGGCGGAAACTCTCGCCTGAGAGCAGGGTAAATGTTATGTCTACACACCCTCCACCAGGCTCTAAATTCTCGTAATAAGACAGGGGGTTAGTATATTCTAACTGCAAAGGTACTCCAGAGTAAGAGCTATAATCAGCCATTGTTACGGCCTTGCTCCATGATTCTATCGGATAATTGCTTTTTATACAAGCTTCCTCTTCACACCCCCAGTATTCGCCTTCTCTAATGCAAGTCTTGGGCCAAATTTGCACAAAGATCTTCCCTCTTGCTTTTACAAGCTTCCCTTCTTTGTCTTCTGGGGTGATAGTTAATTCAAGACCATCTACCTCAGGGTCTGCATCAAAATTATCCACAGATATATACACATCACGCAAAGTTTTAATCTTTTTTTCTAGTGCGAGCAATTCGCTATTTATTTCCCGCTCTGTCATTACCTTGATTTTAGTGAGGTTTACATATGCTTCATTAGAATCTAAGAACTCACCGGAGCTAAGCTTCAGTTTCAGATCGGGGTCTTTGAGCAGGGATTCTGGGATGTCAAATACCAGTTTGCCACGAATTGATTTTCCCGGATTAAATGTAGTATAAGGAAGTAAGTCTGGGACATATGAACTTTCCGAATAACCAAAACTGAATGTACTATACAGGTTGCCAATTCCATCGCTTACGACTATATCATTAGGTGACCAACCTTTTTCTGTAGGCCCTATGTTCTGGATGCTTAAGTCTATTACTAGGAATGTTCCTTCGGCCTCTTTTAACTCTTGTGTCCCAACAAAAGAACTTCTTGCCAGGGCACTATTGACCGTATATTCAAAATTGCCAAAATTTAGGGTCTCGCCAATATCAGAGGAAATTATGTTGCCTTCTGTTTTAATATCACCGAAATAAGCCTCAGAAGAAACTAAATCCTCTAATCCTTTAACCATAACCAGGAAGCAGGCAATGCCAATTATTGCTATTACTCCTACAGTTACAAAAACTGCTTCTCCGCCAATCTGCTTAAGCTTTTCATGCCTCTCTTCCATTGCTCGTGCTTCAAAGAAACAAGCTAGCATAGTCAATCCGAGCATGAAGAGTCCGCCCCACAAACCCACAAGCAAATTTGCTAAGATTGTCAAGCTGAGGCTTAAGAACCCTTGCCACCATTTCCTCAAGTAGAAGAATCCCATGCCAGCGAATATAAGGTTTAATAGGACTGTTGCCCATAAGTTTATAGGTTTACCTACTACAACAGTAACGTGTTGTATTTTCTCTTTGCCTTTCAAACTCCTAGTTTCCAATTTGTTTTCGGGAATAGGCATACATCTTATAAGCTTTTCGGTGCTTTTGCAGTATAAATCCAGTGTATGGCTTACACTTCATCAAATGCACTCTACAACTAAAAAATCAGTATAGGCAGCCAGCTTTGCCTTTATTTGTAGGCAGGGGTCGTTAAGTCTTGTTTCAATCGCGCAATAGTCCCTGTTTTCATTTTTGTCTCCCCTATACTACCCATCATTGCTTATTTGCAAGAGTTTTGATTAAGCAATGTTTGTGTTTTGTATCCCAAATTGCACAATACTCTTCTATACATTTTCCATGTGTCCAAGTATATTCGTTCCTTGTTGGTGCCCCGGTTAAGACAGCAAATCCAATATTCGTTGTGCCACCGATTTTTACTTGTGTAAATGGGCACATTTTTCCTTTGAAGTATCCGATCGAAGCCATCTCTTGCTCCTTTCTTAATTCGGCAATCAGAGTCCTAATTTTTTCTCTATCCTTTTGCACATAGTCCCGAATACTGAAGTTTTTATATGCCGGCAGCCTGATTATTTTATTCCCTTCAAAGATAAACTCATAGATTTTGCCATGCCTTTTTGAAAGATGATTTTCAAATCCGCAGTTTTTGCATGTTCCGCTTGTTGAAGTTTCGCTTCCACAAAGCAAGCATCTGCTAAATTGGTCTTTACAGTAGCCACTGCAAAAGACATGGCCTGCTTGGTCACCCAAAAATAGTTTCTTGGCAAGGCCTACTTTCTCTCCGCATTCTGCACATTTTGAGGTGTCATATTCTGTATCGAAATATAGCTTAGCCTTGCAATTAGGGCAAAGCTCTTCGCCAAACTTGACTTCTGTTCCACAAGTAGGGCATTCGTATTCTATTTCCTTGCCTTTGTTCATTTTTTCCTCTGTGAGGGTGCTTGGAGTATAATCCGCTTCCTCTTCCGCTTTAATGGCTTATTCCGCTTCCTTAACAGTAAATAAGCCAAAGCTGTAACTAAAGTTATTCCAACAGCCATAGTTATTAATATCTTTGCGCTTTTTTGCTGTAGGATACTCTTCCCTTCCGCGCCTTCAGATATTTCTTTCGTTTCTTTTCCAGATTCTTCAAGCTTTTCTTCTTCTGAGACTGTGACTTTTTCTACACATACATCTTCTTCCTCGGGCTTCCCACTCAAGTTGCCGCAGTTGTTCCGGTCATTGCAAATTCTTGTTTTTACGCTTTCAGGACTGCATTCTCCCCACTCGCTGCAGTTCCAGTCTGGAATGCAGTCTGGCCTCCTGCCCCCTTCGCTTCCAGCTGTTACTGTAGAAGAGCTGCAGCTTTGGCTTTCCGAAGGCATGTCATCTGTCGTGCCGCAATTATTGGCATCTGTGCAGCTTCTTGTCTGCACTCCTGAAGAGCATTCGCCCCATCCGCCACAAGACCATGATTCCTCGCAGGTGTATTGCTCCACTCCGGAATAGGACAACCCTTCAACCTTCAGCCAGTCGCCAAGGTCTGTGCAGGTGTATTTATTTTGAAAGAGCCTGCCTGTGCAGGGCACTATAGTTTCGTTCTCGTCATTGCATCTTGTTGTTATTTCTGTGAGGAATGCGACTTCAGCATCCTTTACGCAGATGTTCCTCTTTGCGTGCAGGTCCTCCACATATACAGTCTTGGTGCCGCTGAAGGCGCTCCTGTTAAGGCCTTTTACCAGCACAGAGCCTATGCTCTCAGAAGTTTGCTTCTTGACTATTAATCCTGACAAGCTTAAAGGCGCAAGCGAAAAGTTATAGTCAAATTCTATCACATTGAATCTTGCCACCGAGCCGTTTTCATAAGGCGTTGTGGATGTCACCTGAATCCTCTTTGTGCCGTTTACCACCTGGGTAATGTTAGTGCTGTTGTCTATGGACATCCCGATTATGTTTATGTTGGTGTCAATTGCCGTGAGGTTGCCGTAAAGCCTGTCTTCATCATCGTCAATTCCGTCGTTGTCTGTGTCATTTGTGCATAAGGAAGCGTTGTTTGTTGTGTTGTATAGGTAAGGGCAGTTGTCCCTGTAATTAGGTATGCCGTCGCCGTCTGAATCTGGAGTCCTGTTGACGCGAAGCTTCCAGTATTGGCTGTCACTGTATTGGCCGTCTGTGATTAAGGCTGTTATGTTGTAGATGCCCGCATTGCTTCCTGCTGTTGTGAAGTTGCCTATGAATGTGTAGGATGTTTCCCCGCTTTGCAAAGAGCCGTCCTTGTACCATTTTACGCTTACTGTGCTGTTGCCGTCTGCATCATAGTAAGATATGTTGAATGTTATGTTGCCGTCTTCTAGGATTGTGTTGTTGGCTGTTAATGGGTAGTAGCTGGTTATGTTTGGCCTGCTGTTTGTTATGTTTGGCGGGAGTATTACCAGCTTAATGACTTCTGAGTCGGTTGAAACTGTGTCGTTTACTGAGATGTTTATGTAATATGTGCCGTTGCTTGTTGTGTTTGGGTATAGGCTTATTAGTCCTGTAAGGCTGTTTATGCTTAAGAAATTAGTGAAGTTTAGGTCAAAGTAGAGGGTGTCATCCTCTTCGTCTGTTGCAGTGGCTTGGTATGTTGTGTTTGTTCCTGCCTGTCCTGAGATCTGGCCTATGTAGGTGAGGTTTGGGGGGTTGTTTATTGCTGAGATGTTGAGGTTGAAGGATTGTGCTGCTGTTCCCAGGTAGCCGTCGCTTACTGTGAGGGTTATGGAGTGGTTGCCTGCCTGGCTTTGTGTTGGGGTGAAGCTTACGAGCCCTGTTGATGGGTTGATGTTGAATAGTGATGTGTTGTCTGTATAGTAGAGGGTGTCTCCTTCTGGATCTGTGGCGTTGACTCGATAGGTGTAAAGTGTGCCTTCTGTTGCGAGTGTTGAGGGGGTGGAGTGGATGGTTGGGGGGCAGGAGTATTTTCCGTACTCCCCATTGCCTAAATAAGTATTGGTTTTATTATTTAAGCAATAAATATTATTAGATGGTTGAGGATCACTAATCCATCCTGGAGGAGTATACCTATCATTTCTTTGCACATAAAAATAATTACTTACAATCGTATTGTTTTTACTATGGAGATTAACTATTTTTATTACCCATGTAGTGGTCTTAAATGTGTTGTTGTGAATCGAATTGTTATTAGAATCGATATTTAGTGCCCTTGTATCAGGATAATAACTCTCTGTACCTAAAAATGTATTATTGTAGACT
>JBDRFS010000084.1:0-23099 GCA_043818535.1 Candidatus Woesearchaeota archaeon | reverse complement strand
CTACTTCTGGTTTATTAAAACCCAGGTTATCTATTGCTAAAATATCTTCGTATTGCCTCACTAAGTCCTCAAACCCTTCAAACATCAGGCTTCCTTCCACTTTGTGTTCCATTCTCTCTTCAGGAGCCTTTAGTTTAGAGTGGCCTTTAAGGAAATCATACTCTCCTTTGTTTAAGTGTACGGCTACCATTTTATCTCCTCTTCCTCTCTGTTTGGATAGACTAAAAAGATTCTGTTGAGATTGCTTTTAGAAACATCCTTTATTAGCCGCTGCAATGTTTCTTTATTAGATGTTTTGAAGGTTGAATGCTCCGCCTTCAAGCCACAGAAACTTCCTGCATTTCCAGCTATCTGAAGATTTCCTATGTTCTTTGCCCATTCGCCACACCACATTCCTACATCTCCCGCTATGTAAATTTCCTTAATGTTCTCTGCCCCATCTCCGCACCAGTTTCCCACATTGCCACCTACAATTATCTCAAGCAAGTTATCTTCTTTTCCTTTAAGCTTGTAAGCTATGTTATGAATATCTTTAGATAATGCTTTTGTATCGAGCCTGAACCTTTTGTTGCCAGCATCATAGCTATTCTGGATGAGCCTCGTGATTAAGAGCCCTGTGGTGAAGCTATAGTTTTCGTGTCCTTCGTATTTTATAGTTGCTTGGAGGAAACTGTTAATCTCTTCTGGAGAAAGGACAGGATTTATCTCGGCTGCTGCAAGGTAACTGTTAGACTCCCCCTTTGGAATATTCCAGCATTTGATGTCTAATATGCGCTCATATTCCTTAATCAGCCCTTCATGCCCTTTAAACATTACTTGTCCTTCTACCTTGTGTTCCATCCTCTCGTCCGGAGCTTCCAGCTTGGAGTAGCCTTTGAGGAAATCATCCTCTGCTCTGTTTAGTGAAATAGCTGCCATCTTAATATTTACCCAAAATTGCATAAAATATATCTTTGGCCCTATGAACCTTTTTTTCCTTCCCGTTAGGTTTTATTAAATAAATTTCATTCCCTCTTGTAACATCATATATCAGTAGCTGCAATGTTTTCTTATTAGATGTTTTGAATATGCATTTCTCTGCAAAATTTCCATGGAGTCCACCAGACCTTCCAGTAAAGACGGCTAGATCGTTTGTTGCTGCCATGCCTAGGATAGTAAAGGTTGAATGCTGCGCATTATAAGCTCCACAACCCCAGCCTACATCGCCACTGATATTCAAGATAGAATTGGTTGCAGATGATCCGCAGCAGTCTCCTGCATTTCCTTCTACGCTTAAATTGATGTGTTCTGCATTACTGCCGCAACAATCTCCTACATCCCCTCTGATACTTAATTCTATTATCTTATTCTTTTTGCCTTTTAGAGAATTACCTATACTATTAATCTCTTTTGATAAAGTCTTAGTATTGAGTAGGAACTTAGTATTTCCATGATTGTAGCTGTTTTGGATGAGACTTGTAAGGAAAAAGCCCGTGTTCCAGCCGTAGTTCTCATAATCCTCGTATCTTACAGTGCTCTGGAGAAAAGTATTAATCTCTTTTGGCGTTAGAATGTATGGTAACTCTATTACTATTTTTTCGTTTGTTTGGGTTTTCCCTAGATTTTTGATGCTGATGACTTCCTCATAAGCTTTCATAAGCTCTTCAAACCCCTCAAACATCAGGCTTCCTTCTACCTTATGCTCCATCCTTTCTTCAGGTGTTTCCAGCTTAGAGTAGCCGCTAAAGATATCATCTACATTCCTGTTTAAGTGTAGGGCTACCATTTTATCTCCTCTTCCTGGCTGTTGGGATGGATGAAAAATATTCTGTTATCTTTGTCTTTAGGAACATTATATTTTAGCAGCCGCAGTGTTTCCTTATTGGGTGTTTTGAAGGTGGAATTCTCTGCATTGCAGCCGCAGAACTCTCCAGCATGACCGCTAATATGAAACTCCTGAATGTTCCTTACCCATGTGCTACACCATACTCCTGTCCCCCCATTAATGTAAAGCCTTCCTATGTTCTTCCCATCTTGACAGCAGCAGTCTCCTACATCTCCCTCTACAATTATTTCAAGGGATCTGTCTTCCCGGCCTTGAAGTTTATATGCAAGACAATCAATTCCTTTAGAGGAGGCTTTTGTACTTAGGGTAAATTTGTTGTTGCCATCATAATGGCTGTTCTGGATGAGTTGTGTGATAAAAATCCCTGTACGACTAGCATGGTTCTTATAACTTTCATATCTTTTCATAGCCTGAAGGAAGCTGTTAATCTGCTCTGGTTCCAAAATAGCATTTATTTCCTTTACTGCCACTTCTACCTCCAGCCAGTCGTATATTGCTAAAATATCTTCGTATTGCCTCACTAACTCTTCAAACCCTTCACAAATCATATTTCCTTCCACTTTATGTTCTATCCTTTCTTCAGGTGTCCTTAATTTGGAGTAGCCGCTAAAGATATCGTCTATTTGTTTGTTTAGGTGGACGGCTACCATATTATCTCCTCTTCTTGCTTGTCTGGATGGATGAAGTATATTCTGTTGTTTTTGCCTTGAAGGACATTCTTTTTTAGCAGCTGCAATGTTTGTTTATTTTGAGTTTTGAAGGTTGAGTTTTCTGCATCATAGCCACAGTAAAGTCCTGAATTGCCCACAATGTAAATTTCCTTGATGTTCTTTGCCTCCCACGCACAACAGTATCCTATATCCCCGCTGATGTAAAGCTCCTGAATATTCTCCGCCCCATTACCGCAGTGGTGTCGTGCATTGCCTGCTACAATTATCTCAAGCAACTTGTTCTCTTTCCCTTTAAGTCCATAGCTTATGCAATCAATCTCTTTTAAGCCTCCTGTGTTGAGCGTGAACTTGTTATTTCCTGCATCGTGGCTGTTTTGGATGAGCCTTGTGATCAAAAAGCCTGTATTTGCGCTGAAATTATTGTGATTCTCGTATATCATGGTTGCTTGGAGGAAGCTGTTAATCTGCTGCGGTGTAAGGATTGCAGTAATTCTAGAACATGCATTTAGGACATAGTCCCATGGGGATCTTGTCAAAAGCTTTTCATATTGCTTCATCAACTCTTCATACCCCTCAAAGAACAGGCTTCCTTCCACCTTGTGCTCCATCCTTTCCTCAGGAGTTTCTAATTTAGAGTAGCCGCTAAAGATGTCATCTATTTGTTTGTTTAAGTGTACGGCTACCATTTTATCTCCTCTTCCTCTTTGTTTGGATGGATGAAGTATATCTTGTTGCCTTTGCCTTTAGAAACAGTCTCTTTTAGAAGCTGGAGTGTTTGCATGTTAGGTGTTTTGAAGGTGCAATCATCTACTCCTTTTCCGCACTCGCTTCTTGCATTTCCTCCAATGTAAAGCTCATTAATGTTCTGTGCTCCTCTGCCACAGTAGTCTCCTGCATTTCCGGCTATGTGGAGCTTTCCTATGTTCTTTGCACGCTCAAAGGAATCATTTCCAACATTTCCCTCTACAATTATTTCAAGCGACTTATCCCATTTGCCTTTAAGCTCAAACCCTATGCCATCAATGTCTCTAAATAATACTTTAGTATTGAGCATGAACATGTTGTTGCCTTCATCATGGCTGTTTTGGATGAGCCTTGTAATGAAAATACCTGTACTTAAGCTATAGTTATCGTGATACTCGTATCTTATTGTTGTCTGCAGGAATCCGTTAATCTGTTCGGGTTTGAGGACACTAGTTATTTTGGCAGATGTTCTATAAATCTTACTCCAACGGTCTAACGTTAGAAAATCCTCATATTTCTTCAATAAGTCCTTATGGCCCTCAAACATCAGGCTTCCTTCTACCTTGTGCTCTATCCTCTCCTCCGGAGTTTCCAGTTTGGAGTAGCCGCTAAAGATATCTTCATCTGCCCGGTTTAGTGAGATTGCCATTTTACCATAACCTATAATTCAAAATTTCCATTAACCTCCCAATCCGTTTTTCTTTTCCGTTAGGCTGAATGGAATATATCTTATTCCCCTCCCCTATTGGAACATTCTTTTTTAGCAGCCGCAGTGTTTCCTTATTGGAACTTTTGAAGGTAGAGTTTTTCCCACCTCGACCACAACACAGTCCGGCAGTTCCGCCAATATAAAGTCCCTTAATGTTCCTTGCATATTCACTGCAGTAGCCTCCGACATCACCCCCTATGTAAATCTGCCCTATGTTCTTATCACAGCAGCAGCAATCGTTTCCTGTATTCCCGCCTATGTAGATTTCCTTAATGTTCTCTGCCATATATCCGAACGAATCTCCGACATTTCCTGCTATGTGGAGCTTTCCGATGTTCTCTGCCTCATAACCGCAGCCGTGTCCTGCATCTCCATCCACAATTATCTCAAGTACATTATTTCCTCTCCCTTTAAGCTTGTATCCAATTCCATTGATGTCTTTAGATAAGGCTTTTGTATTTAATGTAAACTTGTTGTTCTCTGCATCGTGGCTGTTCTGGATGAGTCGTGTGATAAAGAAACCTGTGTTCCAATCGTAGTTATGGTAGTTCTCGTATTTTATCGTAGCTTGAAGAAAATTATTAATTTGTCTGGGTGAAAGCACTGAGTTTACTTCGGAGATGATTTTTTTGAAATCGTTATTCCAAGGAACTAGTCCTAGTCCGATTCCTTCTTCATATTGCTTCATTAACTCCTCAAACCCGTCAAAGAACAAGCCTCCTTCTACTTTATTCTCTTTCCTCTCATCTGGAGTTTCCAGCTTGGAGTAGCCACTGAAGATATCATCTACAGTCTTGTTTAGTGATACGGCTACCATTTTATCTCCTCTTCCTGGCTGTTGGGATGGATGAAGTAGATTTTATTGTTCTCATCTCTGGGAACCCATTCTTTTAGCATCTGCAAAGTTTCAAGATTTGGAGTCTTGAATGTGGAATATTTTGCCTCATCGCCAGAGGACCCTCCTGTCTTGCCTCCAATGTAAATCTGCCCTATGCTCTCTGCCCCGGTGCCGCACCGATATCCCGTATTTCCTGATATGGAAAGCTTCCCTATGTTCTTTGCGCATTGTCCACAGCACCGCCCGATATTTCCATCCACAATTATTTCAAGCAAGTTGTTCTCTTTCCCTTTAAGATAATTTCCTAGGCCATCAATATCTTTACATAATGCCTTGGTATTAAGTGTAAACTTATTATTACCTGCATTGTGGCTGTTCTGGATTAGGTGCGTTATGAAAAGGCCTGTGTTGTCACTGTAGTTCTCGTGATCTTCATATCTCTTTGTTGCTTGTAGGAAGCTGTTAATCTGCTGCGGTTCTAGAATACTGTTTATTTTACCAAATCCTTCTTGAACAATCCTTGTATAATGTATTGCCAGAACCCCCTCATACTGCCTTATTAACTCTTCAAACCCTTCACAAATCATATTTCCTTCTACCTTATGCTCTCTTCTCTCATCCGGTGTTTCCAATTTAGAGTAGCCACTAAAGATATCATCTATTTGTTTGTTTAGGTGGACGGCTACCATTTTAAATCCACAGGAAATCCCTTAGCCTCCATATTCGTTTTTCTTCACTGTTTTCCTTAATGAAGTAAATCTTGTTGCCTTTATCTGTTGGGACATTCTTTTTTAGCAGCTGCAATGTTTCCTGATTTGGGGTTTTGAATGTGGAATTTTTTGTCTTGGAGCCGCAGCCAAAGACGTTTACGTTGCCGTTTAAGTAAAACTCCCTAATGTTTTCTGCCCCATAACCACACCATTCCCCACAATAACCTGCTATGAATATCCCATCAATGTTTGTTGCACACTTGCTACAATCATCTCCTACATCTCCCTGGATGTAAAGCTTCCTAAGGTTCTTTGCCCTTAAGCCGCAACTATCTCCTGCATTCCCATCCACGATTATCTCAAGCAAATTATTTCCCTTTCCTTGAAGATTATATCCCAAGAAATGTATCCTTTTAGATAATGTTCTTGTCTCGAGTTTAAAGAGGTTATCCCCTGCATCATGACTGTTCTGGATTAGCCTTGTGATAAAAAGTCCTGTGTTTGGGCTATATCTCTTATGCTCTTCATATTTTCTGGTTGCTTGTAGGAAATTCTGAATCTGTTCTGGACTTAAAATGGCTTTTGTTTTAATAGAACTTATATTATGTTCGTCCAGTATATAATTCCATGTTGTAACTTTCGAAGCAAAGGCCTTCTCGTATTCCTTAATTAACTCCTCAAATCCTTTAGGCAGTAGGCTTCCTTCCACCTTGTGCTCTATTCTTCCCTCAGGAGTTTCCAGCTTGGAGTAGCCACTAAATATATCATTTTCTGTTTTGTTTAGGTGTAGTGATGCCATTTTACCATAACCTATAATTCAAAATTTCTATTAACCTCCATATCCTTTTTTCCTTGCTATTTGCCTTAATGAAATAGATTTTGTTATTTTTGTCATTTGGAACATACCATTTTAGCAGCCGTAGTGTTTTCAGATTTGGGGTCTTGAATGTTGAGTTCTTTGCTCCTGTGCCGCACCAAGCTCCTGCATTTCCGCCTATGTAAATCCCCTTAATGTTCTTTGCGCCATTACTGCAGTGATTTCCTACATTTCCAGATATACAGATCTGTCCAATGTTTTTTGCGTTAGAGGCACAAGCCCATCCAACATTCCCAACTACAATTATCTCAAGGAGGCTGCCTTCCTTGCCTCGAAGCTTGTAGCCTATGTTATGAATATCTTTAGACAATGCTTTGGTATTTAATGTAAACTTGTTGTTGCCAGCATCGTGGCTGTTCTGGATGAGTCGTGTGATGAGATTGCCTGTACGTGCGCTGTAATTCTTGTGGCTACCATATTTTATTGTGGCTTGCAAGAAGCTGTTAATCTGCTGTGGTCTAAGGGTTGCAGTAATTCTAGAACATCCCTGCTGATGATAATCCAAGGGGGATTCTGCCAATATTTCTTCATACTGCTTTCTTAGTTCTTCAAACCTCTCAAAAAGCAGGCTCCCTTCCACCTTATGCTCTATCCTCTCATCCGGGACCTCCAACTTGGAGTAGCCACTAAGGAAATCATCTACCTTCTTGTTTAAGTGAAGGGCTACCATTTTATCTCCTTTTCTTTTCCATTTTTGTTAACAAAATAAATCTTATTGCCTTCGTCTTTTTGGACATTCTGTTTTAGAAGCTGCAATGTTTGCTTGTTGGGTGTTTTGAAGGTGGAGTTCATTGCCAGGAGACCACAATGCTCTCCTGCATTTCCACTAATGTAAAGCCCATTAATGTTTCTTGCATCATAGCCGCAATTCTCACCTATATCTCCTTCTATAATTATTTCAAGCAACCTATCTTTGCTGCCTTTAAGCTCAAACCCAATGCAATCAATCTCTTTAGACAATGCTCGGGTGTTCAGCGTGAACTTGTTATTACCTGCATTGTGGCTATTCTGCATGAGTTGTGTGATGAGATAACCTGTTTTCCAAAAACTGTTATGCTCTTCATATCTTATTATTGTTTGGAGGAAGCTGTTGATCTGCTCCGGCCTAAGGACTAAATCTATTTTGGCGGCTGCAAGGTAAAACTTGTACTCCTGTTCTTTTTCATTCCAACCTGACGTATTCAGAACCTCCTCGTATTGCCTCATTAAGTCCTCATGCCCGTCAAACATCAGGCTTCCTTCTACCTTGTGCTCCATCCTCTCCTCCGGAACACCTAACTTAGAATAACCACCAAGAAAGTCATCCACATCCCTGTTCAAGGCAACAGCCATCAGCGTCACCCCTGAAACAGGCTCCTTGGGCCTTTCCGAACAGGCTGGATCTTCTTTATCCTGCCAACAACAAATCCCTGCAAGTCCTCCTTTTTCTCAACATTAATTATCTGCGTGTTCTCCAATCCCATGTTCGTCCATTCTTCAACTTGCCTGGGATTCTCTATGACATAGACAACATTCCTGGCAATGGAAGCAACACTGTTGAAGTGGCTTATGACTTCAGGAAGGTTCCATATTTCCCCGTCAGTAATAAGGTGGGTGTCAAGCTTCTCATAAGCCTCCTCAATCCTCTTAACCCTGACATTAATCTTGTCCTTCTTCTCAAACTTCTTCTGGTCATCCCTGCTAAGCCTTTTGAGCATCCTCCTGTAGTCATCTTCTGTTGAACTCTCAATATCCTTCATGCTAAAGTCCTTAATGCCCTTCTCTTCCATCTTCATGTACTGCTCAAGGTACTTCTTGAACTTCTCTGTGTCAAAGACAGTGCCCCCGCCCCAATATGAGCATAAGGCCATGAACACCTGATCTAAATCACGTGTCGGCGGAAGCAAGAACGAATCGCACGAAAAGTTCAATACCCCTACCTTAGACTCATTTGCAAAATAGTTCTTGGCAAGAGAGAATCCAGATTGCACAGCAATAGACTTCTCCTTAGGATGAGTCATTGAGCCTGAAGTGTCCAGGCATATTATGCAGTCAGGAACTTTAAACTGCCTGTCCTTCTTCACGCCATACCCTTCCTTAAACCTCTTTGTTATGCCTGGAAGAACCCTGCCGCCACTGGAAAACTTGTTCAGCCTGTTTAACGGGTCTCCAGGAGAGAACTCAACATTCTCATTAGGATAGGGGTCGAAGGTGTTTACAAGCACAGGCTTCCTGATTATGTAGATTCCAGAGCTCCTTGAAAGCCTGTCATAGTAGGGGATCATGTCATCATTCCTCTCGATCCCGTCAACCTTTCCAAGTCCGACCATCTTGCCTGAGCTTTTAGACCTTTTCTCATCAAACGACTGGCCAGTCTGCCCTTCTACAAATTCCTTGATCTTGTCATACCTGCCCTTGCCGTACTTTTGTATTATGTCATTGAGGGCATCATCAATCTGGCCTTTTGAAAAGTCATCAAGCGTTATGCTCCCCATGCCAGGGCCTTCTGCCTCACCTTGGCCATCTCCATGCCCGCCTTTGCCCTTTCCTCCGCCCTTGCCCTTCTTCTTTACCAAAAGGTCCTTTATTGCATTGCCGAAATGAAGCAGGTTGACCCACTCATCTTTCGGGTCTATGAAGTCTATAGCCTTAAGCTTCTCCATCCTTTTTTCAAGGGATTTCTCAAGCTTTACGCCAAAATCTTCCTCTGCCTGGTCTTGATAATAGGATGTTAAAAGCCTGTCAACAGCGCTTGCCTTTTCTATATCACCTTTAAACATTTTCAATTCAGGATTCTTGTTTACCATTTCAATCTTTTTTTTGGTGCAGCGGTTCATGGCCTTGTAAAGCTCTCTCAGTTCTCGCCCTTTCTTCTTATTAAGCATTTGCGGAAGGTTATCTCTTACGTCAACATAGTAATTGTATATTACGTTCCAGTCCTCCTTGAAAACAGCTTCTGCGAGATGCCCGTATTCTAGTATGTGGGCTGCTTCCCTTGGGCATTCCACATAATGCCCGACTTCATGCTGAAGTATCGCTGTAATCGCATCTTTAAGGCTTATCTCCCCATTTTCAACAAGATCGTCAAGGAACTTTTTGGAGATTCTTGTATAATGCCCTGCAAAGTCAAAATGGGCAGTGTCAGGATCAGGAAGGCTTGGGTGCACTTCCGGCAGGTTATAAAGCAGAGGCTGGTTGAAGCCCTTAAGCACCTTGCCCCAGCACTTGAACAAAAGCTCCTTGTTTTCATACTTGTAGTCTCCTTCCAGCTCTTTCATTATATCCTCATTAATTACTAGGGGCATTTTTACATCCCGCGCCTTTTGCATTCATAAATCAGGCATTTTAGCAAGGGGTGGTCAATTTTTTGGATGTCTGTCTTTAAAAGGTCCTTTGCCTCCTGCTTTTGCTTAGCAGTCAGATCCTTGTCTTCCCTTAGTGCACTGTAAACTAAATTGACCTGATCCTTGACCTTCTTGTAGTTTTCATCAATGCCTTCCACAAGCTTCCTTGCAAGGAATCCCGGAGTAGTAGGCGCTTTGAAGAATATCTCGTTCATTTCAAGCCTGTTCTTCTCCTCATGTGCTGCAGTGTAATCATCAGTGAATACAAGCCTGTGCTCCATCACGTAAGGGGCCATTGCCCTTATGTGCTCTTTCTCCACTTCTTTTGAGCCTGTGTAGACTGCAATAGCCCTTGAGAAGTCTTCCAAAGATGCTTCAAGAGCCCTTGGAGAGAAAGCGTTCTTCACATGGCTGCTTGCAATATTTTCCATATGGCCGTTGCTGTCAATGGCATCGCAGCTCCTCTTCTTTCCGTATGTGCCCCCATAATTCAGCTCAGTGTCAATGCACTGGAGAAAGATGTAGGCCTCTGAGGAGAATTCTATGCTTTTTATCTTCTCCCTGAAGTGCTCAGCCTCTTCTTCTGTTATCAATTCGATGCCAGTCTTGGTAACAAGGTCTTTGACATAAGGCTTCCTTAAGCTATCTATCTGCTTTAGCTTTGTTCCGACATCTGTCTGGGTATCCTTGAGGCATGCAATTATCTTGTTGGTAATCTCATTGTTAGTCAAGTCACTCTTTATGTTCCCTTTTGCCCTCCTTATCTGCTCTTTTGCAAAAGGCCCCTGATAGCCAAGTTCTATGCTTATTGCAAACCTGTCAGCCAAAGGGGGAATAATTACGTGGTTGCCGTCATCAGGGTGGTTAGCAGTTGCAAAGAACGGCTTCTTGCCTGAGAAGAACGTGTCGTTAAGATAAGAGAACCTTCCGGTGTCAACGCTGTTCAGCTCAATGTCCTGCTTTCCGCCAGGAAGCCTGTTCATCTCGTCCAGTATTATCATTGGAAGGTAGATGCCCATCTGCCAGATTACTTTCTCCTCTTGCGTAAGCTTTGAGAAGTCAAGCCTTCCGACAAGGCTTTCAACAGTCTGCTCTGGGCAGCCCTGGAACTGGGCACTTTCAAACAGGTCAAACGGGTAGCCTGAATAAACAGAGCCCATGACCTTTGCAGCTGTGGTCTTGCCAAAGCCCGGTTCTCCGAGAAGCATCACGTTCTTGTTCATGAAATACCCTAATGACATCAAAGTCATGTTCCAATAGGGGTATGTTGCATCCCCAAATTTTTCTTCTGAATCATCAATAAACAAATGCTTGCCTATAGTGCCTATATTATGCTTTAATTTATCTATTACATCCATTTTATGCCTCCATTAATTAGTAATTTTAACAATGGGGGAGGTATATAAAGCTTTTGGTAAATTTGTTACTAGCTAGTAGCTAAAACTTGCCTTTGGAATTCTTATGCCCATTAAAAGAAGCCCGCAATACACTAATTGTTGCAGGAGAAAGCTTTTCGGCCCTTAGTAACAGAAGATGCAAGGCTGGCTTCTATCCAAAAGGTTAAGGAATTACACCCGAACATTTTTAAATACTCCATCCTTTGAATAATAGTATAAATGAGGTGTTATAATGAATAAAAACAAGAAATTCATTCTCTGGTTTAATGAACTGGGAGTGCATGATACTAAATATGTCGGCGGAAAAAACGCTTCTTTAGGGGAGATGTACACTGCATTGTCAAAAAGTGGGGTAAAAATCCCGAACGGCTTTGCAGTAACAGCCTATGCATATGATTACCTGCTTGAAAAGGCCAAGATAAGGGAACACATCAAGAGCATTCTAAAAGGATTGGACGTCCATAACATGGATGATTTGGCAAGAAGGGGCAAGAAAGTAAGGGAGACAATACTGGCAGCAGAGTTCCCTGAAGAGCTTAAAACAGCAATCAGCAAGGCCTATGCAAGGCTCTGCAGGGAATACGGGGAAAAGACAGATGTTGCTGTAAGGAGCAGTGCGACGGCTGAGGATCTGCCCACCGCCTCATTTGCCGGGCAGCAGGAGACTTACCTTAACATCACAGGAGACGATGCATTAATGGAGGCTTGCAAGAAGTGCTTTGCCTCACTGTTCACAAACCGTGCAATATCCTACAGGGAAGACAAGGGCTTTGACCATTTCAATGTAGCATTATCAATAGGAGTGCAGAAGATGGTGCGCTCTGACTTGGCATCCTCGGGAGTGATGTTCTCAATAGACACAGAGTCAGGGTTCAAGGATGTAGTTTTAATCAATTCCAGCTATGGTTTAGGGGAGAACATTGTCCAGGGAGCAGTAAACCCTGACGAGTTTTTCGTCTTCAAGCCCACTCTCTTAAAGGGCTACAGGCCCATAATCTCAAAGAACATAGGAAGCAAGAGCATGAAGATGATCTATGACTTTGCAGGGAACAAGACCATAAAAAACGTGCCAGTAGACGCAAGGGACAGGAACAGATTTTCGCTTACAGACAATGAAATACTTACTTTGGCCAAGTGGGCGTGCATAATAGAGAAGCACTACACCAAGAAGTACAAGAGATACGCCCCTATGGACATGGAATGGGCTAAAGACGGGAACACAGGCCAGATCTTCATAGTGCAGGCAAGGCCGGAAACAGTTCAGAGCCAGAAGAACAGGAATGTCTTGGAGACATATGTCATGAAAGAGAAGGGGAAAGTTTTGGCAACAGGGAAGAGCGTAGGCGAGAAGATTGGCACTGGCAAGGCAATGATAATAAAGGACGTCCATGAGATTAACCGCTTCAAGAAAGGCTTTATACTTGTGACAGAGATGACAGACCCTGATTGGGAGCCGATAATGAAGATAGCTTCCGGAATAGTGACTAACAGGGGCGGAAGGACGTGTCATGCAGCAATAATTTCTAGGGAATTAGGGATACCTTGTATCGTTGGAACAGGAAATGCTACAGAAACTGTAAGGGAAAACCAGGAAATAACAGTAAGCTGCGCAGAAGGCGATGAAGGTTATGTGTATGACAAGATCCTCAAGTTCGTGATAGAGAAGACTAATCTGGAGAAGATGCCTAAGACAAGGACAAAAGTCATGATGAACATAGGAAATCCTGAGCAAGCATTTTCCACTTCTTTCATACCAAATGAAGGCGTGGGACTGGCGAGGGAGGAGTTCATAATAAATTCCTACATAAAGATACACCCTTCGGCATTGCTCCATCCAAAGAAGGTCAAGGATCCTGAAGACATAAGGAAGATTGAGGAGCTTACAGCAGGCTACAAGGACAAGGCCAAGTTCTACGTAGACAAGCTTTCAGAAGGGATTGCAAGAATCGCTGCTGCATTCTATCCTAAAGACGTCATACTCAGGCTTTCTGACTTCAAGACGAATGAGTATGCCAACCTTATTGGCGGGAAGAGCTTTGAGCCTAAGGAAGATAATCCTATGCTTGGGTGGAGGGGAGCCTCAAGATATTACTCCGATAATTTCAGGGATGCGTTTGCATTGGAGTGTAAGGCAATCTTGAAGTGCAGGAAGGAGATGGGCCTGAACAACATCAAGGTAATGATACCCATGTGCAGGACAATAGGAGAAGGAAAGAAGGTGCTGGCAGAGATGGCCAAGAACGGGCTGAAAAAAGGAGAGGACAAGCTTGAAGTTTACGTGATGTGTGAAGTGCCGAGCAATGTGCTTCTTGCAGACCAGTTCAGCAAGATATTTGACGGCTTCTCCATTGGAAGCAATGACCTCACGCAGTTCACCCTTGCTGTTGACCGTGACTCAGCTTTGGTAGCCCATATCTTTGAGGAAAGGGATGATGCTGTAAAGAGCCTGGTGGCAAGCGTTATCGCTGCTGCGAAAAAGAACAAGAGAAAGATTGGCATCTGCGGGCAGGCCCCTTCAGACAAGCCGGACTTTGCGGAGTTTCTGGTTGAATGCGGCATTGACACGATTTCCCTTAACCCGGATACTGTTATAAAGACTACATTGAGGATTGCAGAGAAGGAGCGCAGGATGAAGTCTTCTTCTAAGAAGAGGAAGAAGTAGGCAGCCTGGAGTGCTGCTTTTGCTTGGAATTTTCACGGCATAATACTTTCAATCTCGACAAAAAACTCCTTTGCTCTTGACAATGAAGTTTCTGCCTTGCTTTTTTCTGCAATCTTCCCAATATCGTAAGTGAACTCTTTTCTTTTGCTTAATTCAAAACTGAAGTTTCTCACCATCCCATCAATTTTGTTTTCACATAATTGAAGAAGGTCTTCTGCCTCTTCAACTGCTTCCTTATAGTTTTCCATTATGTGCTTTTTTAACTTGTTGTCTTCTTTGATAAAATAATGGACTAAGGCATGGTAAGTAAGACTATGGATGCCTTGTTTGACTTTTATCTTGTGATTGAAGTATGCCTGCAAAGCAGTTGCAGCAAAAAACATAGAGTAATAAGCAGTGTTAATCACCCATAAACTGGTTTCCAGGCTTTCTTCTTCCTGAAGTCCGAACAATCTTTGAGACACATTTAATGCTTCCCTGCTTTTCTTTAAGAAGAAACCATCTGTTCCTGCTTTTGGCTTCACTATTTTCCCTTCTTGAATAAGCTGCCTAATAACCTGGCTGCTTTGCCCTACTTTCTTACCCAACATTATGCTGCCTCAATAAATTGATGAATCTTTCTGCGCCAAAAAGCACAATGTGTTTTTTCAGAAGCTCATTGCCAACATTAAGCTGTTTTGGACGTGACCACATTTCTAACAAGCCTTTTTCAGTAGTAATACTAATGTCAGAATTATATAATGAAAGCTCACTTTTTGCCAGTTTCTCAAATTTCCCATAATCATACTCTTCAGGTATTACAAACAGGAGGTCTATGTCTGAATTGGCTCTTTGTTTTCCAACAGAATAGCTTCCAAAAAGCAGGCACACAAATTGTTTGTTCATTTCCAAAATCCTGCTTAGGACTAAAGACAATTTCTTATTCTTGCACGCTTCTTTAGATCTCTCTATTTCTATAAGGGCATATTCAGGATGGTATCTTGAAAGGTCTAATTCTATAATCTTACTTTTCCCTATTGGACTTATATTGACTAATCCTAATTTCTCTAATTGCTTTATTGTCCTGTATGTCTGGAAATATTTCTGATTCAATTCCCTTACTACACCAGATATTGTGGGTTTGGTGGATAAGTCGCCAAAAAGGCATTTTAAGGCTTTTATTTCGTTTTTTAACATTTTTATTATAATATTATCACTTTTTAGTATATATGCCTTTCGGTGCTTTTTCATGCAGAAACTATTGTTGATTGCCCTTAATAAGAGTTGCTGAAAAAAATAGGGCTTGTTTTCGGAGTACTCGCAGGATTTCCATAATCACCAAAAAAAGACAACAAAGCGTGCTCCTAATCTTACAGAACAGTAATCCAAAACCTTTATATATGACTTATCACTATAATGATAACATGAACATTGGCATAATAAACCCCTACTGCATGAAGATAATAGTCTCTGCTAGAAACAAAGATTCAATTAATGCAATCTCCAAAAGGGCCAGCATCTCATTCGGCTGGACATACAAGTGGGTTAAGGAGTTGGCAGAAGCAGGAGTCTTCAAGATAGAAAAGGCAAAATTACAATTAAACCGAAAAAGCAGCTTCTACAACCAGACAATAAGCTACATAAAGAAGGCGTTCAGAAATAACCCCTCATTCTACTATTCCATATTAGAATTGATGGGAATAGAATACTGTTTTACCAAAACGGATGCAGTCTTTGTATGGACAAAAGGCGGCTACCAGATAGGAAGGAGCAAGGACTTTTACCCCATATTTGTGAAGATAAAAAACTCCGACAAAGAATTATTCAATTACTATGTCGAGAAATTAAGATTAAAGGTAAATGCAAAGCAAGGCATATTCTTTAGGCCAGAGTACGAAGAAAAGGTGGCAAAAGAATTGTGCGAAGGGATTCCAGTAGATCCTTTGGAAGACACGGTATCATTCATGAAGAAATATATCTATAACTTCCAGCCCGCATTGGAGATGATACAGGAGATGTACGGAAAGAAGTTAGGGGTTAGATACAGTGAAATCAAGACAAATATTTGATGAGTTCATAAATCGGGAAAACAAGATTTTTGATGTGCTTAGGCAGTTTGTGGATGCTGGACTTGAATTTGTGTTGGTTGGAGGATATGCGGTTTCGGCCTACAAGCATCGCTTTTCAACAGATGCAGATGCTGTGATTAAAGAAGGAGATCTTGAAAAGTTTGAGGACATTTTAAAGAAAAGCAAGTTTAAAAGAACTATAAGAAAAGAGCTTGATACAACCTATTCGTCAAAGTTTGTAAGGTACGAAAGCAGAAACGGGCTTTCTGTCAGCATAGACCTGCTTATCAACAGCTTGGCCGTAAGGCAGTCTGGAGCAGAATTCAGTTTCCGCATTTTGAAGGAAAACTCTAGGCTTATGGCTGTAATGGGCACACAAAAAGAGATTACAGTATTTGTTCCAAAAAAAGAAGTCCTTATAGCTATGAAACTGCATTCTGGAAGACTTACAGACATGAGGGATATTGCAGCCCTCTCAAAAAACTTGGATATTAAGCTGGTGGGCAAAATGATAAAAGTTGGCGATACAACCCAGGTCAATAAAAACCTGAAGCGGCTCATTTCGCTTATAGACAATAAGGGGTTTGTAGACTCTTTTAAAGGGGTCTTCATGGAAAAAACATGCAGCTTAGATACAAGAGAAATAAGAAGACTGAGCAAAGTGAAGCTCTAGCCACCTGCACAATACCTTATGCGCGATGAAGCCCCTCGCAGGATTTCTATAAACCCCCAAAAAAGACAACAAAACGTGCTCCTAAATAAAATATTAAATGGCCAATCCTATAACAACATAAAGATATACTTGAAGTAAAAGGGAATAACCGCAGCAAGCTGCGGGGTATCAACCCAAATAAAAAAATGAAGTTCAATTACAGAATAGTAGAAAAAAGCTTTCTTTGAATTCTTAGCCCGGAAGGCGTATGGAAAAAACTTAATGCTAGCTGGCGTTTGCCTTCCCCAAACCCTTTGCCCTTAAATCCTTTGTGAGGAGGTAAAGGCCACCAAGAAAGAAAAGCATGACAGCCGTTGAATACACTACAGAAAGCGGCTCCTCAAGTAACCTGCTTCCTGTTACCTCATATAATATCTTGAACAATATCTTAAGGGCAAAGAATCCCCAGCCGGCAAGGAACAATGACATGACCGCCCTTACTCTCCAGACCTCATGCTTCTGCATGCTCAACACAAGCCCAATACCTATCAGGACAGCGGCCAATGAAACTAAATCTAGTATAAGGGATATCATCTTCCACGCACCTTCTTCCTGGCCCTGGCAGGCTTCTTTTTCTTAGGAGATTTCTTCTTCAAAGGCTTTGATATGGGCTTTTTTCTCACCTTGGTCGGTTTCCTCTTAACAGACTTCTCCCTCCCAAGCCTCTTCTTCTGCCTCAATACTTTCCTCTCTTCCTTCCTGAGTTCATCCATCTTCTGGTGCAGTGCAGACCTCTCATCTTCCAGCACCTTGCTTAAGGTTTTTATCTCGTCCATCCTCTGCTCATAGGTGCCTATCTTACTTAGCTTGTCCTCGGCATCCCTCTTCCTCTCTTCTGCATATATCCTCTCGCTTTCAGCAATCTGCTTAATATTCCTTAGATTCTTCAGGCTATCGTTGAATTCCTCCCTGTCCTTAAGAAGCTCGTTCTTTTCCTTAAGGAACTCCTTCGTATGCTCCTTGAAATGGGATTCCTCTATCCTCAGCCTTACAAACCTGTCCCGCATCTTGTCCCTTATAAGCCTTACAGTATCAATATCCTTTTCTAGCTGCGCTTTCTTCTTGTCCATTTCCCTTATTGCAGGATAAAGCACTCTTGAAACCACTGCTGCGCCATAAGGCGAGGATTTCGCTACCATCCTTAAAAGGTAAGAGTTGCTCTTCATCTTGGTCTTGCCATAGTATGAAGCTGCAGCACCTAGGAAAAGTATGGAGACGACAGCCGTTGATATCTCGGGCACGTTCCACTTTGAAACAACTGCCTCAAGCGCAAAAACCACAGCAGTGAGCAATGACACAACAGTTATGGTCTCAAAGCTGATAGTATGCCTGTGCCTGATCCAAAGGCTGAGGGCCATGATAAATAGTACGGCCATCAATGCGACATAAATTCCTTCATACATCTCAGGAATGCTATGCACTCATCATTTTAAAGCTTTTTCCTTTTTGTGGGGTTGGTGCGAAATATGCATTGGCAGCCAGATTCTGCATCCTGCTGGCAGGTGCTGATTGCAAGATGGGGCCATCCCTGTGCATTATGCACTAACTCTTATTTTGTAGTTACTGATTGGTAGCAAAAGCTTTATAAACTACTTCTGTACATTTATAATAACATGAAAGGAGGCTAAAAAATGGTTAAAATAAACAAGCTTCAGGATATTATCAGCCGCATGAACTCTTCACTGAACTTAGCCCTTGGAAAATTCAAGAAGGAGAACAAAGGCGTAAAATGCGGTGCCTATAAGCAGCACCTGGACATGATAGTTTCAGAATGGAACACAGAGGACATTCTAAGATGCATGCACAAGAAAGACAAACAGCATACGGCGCAAAGGATAGCAGAAAACATGGAATCCATTGAGTGCATGGATCCAGACATGAGGAGCCACAGCTTGTACAATGCCGGCCTTATCACGCTTTATATAGGCGGGATAGAAGAGGCGAAGGAGCTTTTTGTTGAGGCTCTGGCATTCGCTGACAAGGAAGATGACATTATGCATTACCACCACTTAGAGTTTCTTTACAACAATGCGGAAAGCATAAGGGATATCCTGGAATCAGCAGTGAAAGACTATGCAAGCAACTACGACATAGGCTCTGACATAAGATACTTGGAAGATGCGCACCAGATAGAGGATTTTGATGAGATGCGCAGGCTTCCATTGCTAGACTACGGAAAAGCCAACTAGGAGAAAATGTCATTCACTCTACTTGAGCTCAAGGTTTCAAGCGCCATTAAGAACAACCAGGAATTTTCCCTATTGGAAGGAGTGTGTGCAGCCTCTGGCTATACTCCTGAAGAGCTGTTTCTTTGCAACAAGTATGTCCAGTTCTATACAGAGAACATTTTGCGGCAGCATCCAGGCTTTCACAGATATGCTGAATGGGAAAAGGTGAGCACAATAGTCTGTCAGGTTGAAAAAGGAGTCTTAGAGTATGATGATAACTATAGGATACTGGAAGCCTTCAGGCACAAGAAAGGGCCCAACTGCGTGGCCATTTCATCCATGATAGGCTCTATTGCTGAAAAGCTGGGCTGCAAGGTAGAGGTTGTTGAATCCCCATTCCATTGCTATATTAAGATTAACGGCATTAACGTGGATGGGGTGAATGAGAAAGGCATAATGGGCTCAACAAGAAAACAAAGCAGGGTGATGCCAAAGAAAGTCCTGCTTTCAATGATATACACCTGGAGGGCATGGGAAACAATTAGCAAGGGAGATTCCATAATGGCTGAGAAATTTTTAAGAAAGAGCGTTAAAGTTAGCCCGGACATGGTGCTGCCACACATAATACTTAACCAAATAAGCAATCACGTGCCAATAGATAAGCTCCGCAAGTATTTGGAGCTTAAGAGAAAGTTTGGAGAAAAATGCGAGATAGACATAAGCCTTGCCATGTATCTTAAAGAGCTGGGAAACAAGGGGGGGGCTGAGCATTACTCACTTAAGGCAATCAATGCTGCAGATGACAGCAAATATGTGCGCAACTGCTTCATAGATATTCAGAAGTGGCTTGGAAGAAGGTAGCTATCAGGCTTGCTTGGCAACATAGATGTTATTCTTGTTCTCAAGGACCCTGACATTGACAAGATCCCCTTCACCCTTAGTGCAATCATTGACAGTAACGCACCTGTTCTTGCCAACAGCAATCATCTGCCCTTTCCACCATCCCTTTGCCTTAACCTCAAGACTTGCTTTCTCTCCTTTCTCAAACTTTAATGGCAGCCTTTTGGCCCTATGTATCCCAAAGTCCCTGGCAGAGAACACAAGCTTGGCATCAAATTCCTTCTCCATCTCCCTTAACTGCGTGTAAAACTTCCAGTATGTGGCTGGCCTTACCCCTTTAACTTTTCTGGAATGCTTATACGTTTCATACTTCTGTATACCAATCCTGCACCCTAGCTCCTTAGCAAGCCTTACCAGCTTTGGAATCTCATCATCATTCAGGCCTGGAATCCACACCGGAGCAAGAAGCAATTCTATCTTAGAATTGGCTATCATCCTTGCAAGATTGATTATCTTATCAACATCATAATTGGGAATCCCTGATAATTTTTTAGCCAGAGAAGCATCAACAGCATTTATTGACAGGTTAATCCTTCCCATTCCGGCTTCCTCCATTTTCTTCAGCTTCTCCTCAGAAATCAAGCAGCCATTTGTCTGCATTGAAGTAAACCTTACTTCCTTTGATGAGTTAAGGTCACTAATAAGCCCAATAATATCCTTGTACAGCATCGTTTCCCCTACAGAATCCACATTTGCCTCAACCTTCTCCCCCTTGAACTTAGCAACCTCTTTTACATAGTCCACCAGATAATCCTTTTCTACCTCATAAGACACAGGGTGTGCCTCCTGATCTCCTGACCTGGTAGAGCAATAAGCGCAGTTGAGATTGCACGCAGAGCTTGGCCTTATCTGGAGCAAATCTGTTCCACGGTCTATTACTCCGAAAGCTATGCACCCTATTAAAGGTATTGCAGATTCCCTAGTTACTCTCACTAATTTCATAAATCTGGGGAGAATAGAAACCTATATATATGTTCCTCTTCCAAGTAAGTTATAATGTCGGCAAGGAAAAAGAGGATTAAGAAGTTCTGCAAACCGCTCACTGGACTGCCGGATGTTATAGCACTGTGGGTGTGCGGCCTCTCAGGAAAAGGCAGGGTTGACGGGGTCGTGCTTCTCGATGACACAAAGAAGTTCCTTTCACTGTCAGCGATAAAATCAGTCGATGATGGGATAGCAAGGGCAGAGGCAAAGGCTTCAACGGCGAGAATCAAGCTGAAATTCAGGCCGGCAAAGTGCCTTACGCTATGGTGGGATATGCTCAGGCAGGGAGAGCCAGGGACAATAACCTTGCTTTCTGATGCAACAATTCTTTATGACAGTACCGGATTGGCATCAATGATGCTCCAGCTTGTTGATGGCGGCAAGATTTACAGGCTGGAGGAGAAGGCAAAAAGGCTTATTGCAAGGGCAAAGTCAAGCCTTGAGCAGGCTGAAGACATTCTTCTTATCAGGGCGCCGCAAGAGGCTTACCTTTCAATGGTAGAGTCTGCACAGGCTGTTTTCATGTATTATGGGAGGCAGCCTCCAAAGCCTGCAGACATAGCGAAAGAACTCAGGGATACCTTTGTTGCGCAGAAGCTCTTGCGCGAGGATGTTGCCGACATCTATGAGGATGTGCACACGTTCATGGGGCATGAGGGCGGGGTCACTGGAAAAAATGTGGAATATCTTACTCTAAAGGCAAAAAGGGTAATGTTTGAGATGGAAGAGCTCATAAGCAGGCTAGAAAGGGAGAAGAACTCCTCTGAGCTGGAGGATTCTTACATGGAGGTATTGAGGCTGTGCGACAAAGCCCTTAGGCAGGAAAGCACTAGCATTCCAAAGCCAGAGGAAGAAAGGATTATGCTTTTCAAGAAGCTCTTCATAGATACAGGCAAGATAGCTGACGTGCATTTCAGGACATTTAAGGAGCTCTACATGTACAGCAAGGCAAGAAGGAAGGAGCGCTCCGAGCTAAGCAACGAACGCTACCTTAATGGGGTTCATGTTTCGGCATTAAAGCTGGCAGTAATGGAGACAATAAAAAAATGAGTGCAGAAAATGCAATTGCGGAAATGTGCAAATCACTTTCAAAAGAGTTTGGGAAGGAGATAAAGGCATTTTTCCTTGTATCAAAAGAGCTCGTAATCCTTGTGAACAGGGAAAAGAAGAAGGAAGAGGTAAGAGGCAGGGCATTCGGGCTGAAGCGGAAGGTTGAGAAAGTTTTAGGCTATGAGCTTGAAATATCCTCCTACTCATCTGAAGAATATTTCTCAAAGCTTATGGCAAGCGACATAAAGCTCTTTAATGAAGTAAGGAAAGCAAAGATATTGCATGACCCTGATAATTTTGTGGCACTTCTCAAGGGCATTATCTCATCTGGCAGGCTTATAGGGACGCAGGCTTCCGCAAGAGAGCTTCTTGACACAGTGAGGAAGAGGCAGAGGAAAGTGCACAACCTGAAGCTGAGGGCGCTGGTAAAGATATACAGGGCTGTTGTTGATGCAGGGGAAGCAGCCTTGATAGCCCGTGGTTACAGTGTGCCATCTCATGATGATGTCCCGAAGGTTTTGAAGGACCGCTTTGTAAGGAAGAATATTCTTGAAAAGAAATACGTTAAGATCTGCAAGGCAATAATGCAGGAGTTTAGGGGCTTTGAGCACGGAAGCCTGAGGCACATCTCTGCTTCTGGCCTGGACAAGATGAGAGAGGATGCTGAAGAGTTCGTTGAGAGGATGAGGACTATTGTTAGGTAGTTTTTTTAGAAGCTGGCTTGTTTCGGGATGATTCTTTTTATGGGCGAGGCGTTGCAAGAACACTTCAGGCCTTTTAAGCCTGAGATGAATTGCAACTCTTGAAGCCGAGCCCAAAAACTGTTTGTATCATTTTTTTGAGTTTTTCCGCAAGAGTGTCTTATTAAACCGTAACTTTTCCGAGAATAATCCAGTTGACATGACAAACACGCGTAGCACTTATAAATGATTTGGCCTTCTTATTTTTGTCATGAAATATCATAAGACAATAAGGGTTCCTATACATTATGGGATTACTAATTTGAAACTCAATAAGCTCGATAAGTTAACGGCAAAGATAACTTGCTGCATCTGGCTGTATTCTGATTTGCTTAGTGTTCTTCATTCTCTGTGGAGTGGTTTCTTCAGCAGGCCTAAGAAGGAGATAGTTGCTGTACTTGAAGAGTATAGATATGATGTTATGGGGGTAACCGGTTTGAGCAGTGCTTATGTCCAGCAGTGTAGAGACAAGGCTTTGGAGTGCTGGCTGAGTTATGTTAGCCTGCATGATAAATGGGAATATAAGGTTGAGTATTATAAGAATAAGAAGGAGAAGTTTGGTGAACGTTATGGTTACAGGCTGATGAAAAAAGAGCCTAGCAAGCCTTTCAGAACACTTGACAAGAAAATTTCATGCAGGCTTGATTACAGGACTTGTTCTAGAATTGTAGATGATGGCAATTATATTCAGTACTGGGCTAATATCAGCTCATTACATAAACAGAAGACAATGCTTATACC
>JBDRFS010000083.1:0-26754 GCA_043818535.1 Candidatus Woesearchaeota archaeon | reverse complement strand
ATGTGGATACACTCACAAAAGAAAAATGCTGCAATGGAGAAAACGTTTATTAAACCTATGCAAAAAACACACAATTCGAAAAAAATTCCATTCTTTAGTTGCAACCCTCATTTTTCATAATTATCAGACAGCCTGTGAAGCTACGGCGTCTTCGGCCTGAACTGATAAGTATATAAATCCAGAATACATATATATTTAAGGAGGTGTTAAAAATCTACAAAACAATTTGCGTAATTGCTGCAACAGCACTGATGGCCAGCTGCCAGCCGCTAAAGTCGAAAACCCCGGACAAGGCTGATTATCCGATTATGACAGAATTGACTGACAGCACATTCGACGATGTGCTTTCCAAGACAAAGATACCAGTAATAGTTGACTTCTATGCAGAATGGTGCGGGCCATGCAATAGGTACAAGCCGATATTTGAGGAAGCGGCAAAGAAGTACAAGGGCAAGATGAGGTTTGCTGAAGCCAATACAAGCGAGAACCAGGAGCATTCGAACAAGTATAAGGTAGAATTCATCCCCACAACGATAATATTCAGCAAAGGGGAAGAAAAAAAGAAGAAAGTAGGGGCAATGGACAAGCAGGGCCTTGAAAGCTTCATAGAATCCTACTTGGAAGGCGAAAAGTGCTCATCCAAAGGCTCAAAAGAAGAACTGCTCAAGTGCAAGCTGAATAGCAAGTTTTAAATTATATCTTTCTTTTATTTTTAATGTATGCACATCCATATCAGGAACGCATTAATCTACGGGTTGATTAGGAAAAAGAGCCTTTTAGAGCTTTACGTGAACATATTCATAAGGGCGCTTGCAATATCGCTCGTAGGGGTTTTCATCCCACTATACTTATACAGGGAGATAGGGTATACCTTGCGGGAAGTGTTCCTGTTCTACACCTTGCTTTTTTGCCTGGTAGTAGTGTTCAGCCCCATAGTAGCAAAGATAGTCCTTAAGATAGGGGTAAAGAAGGCCATGCTAATCAGCTCAGTCCTCACTATAGCGTTTTACCTCATGCTCAATGCGCTGGCGTTCATGTATATTCCCATGATTGTGCTGGTGCTGTTCTATGCATCGTCATCCCAACTTTACTGGGTGCCATACCATATTGAGTTTTCAAGGCATACTGACCACAACAACCGGGGGATGGAAATGGGCATGTGGTACTCGCTATTTACCTCTGTAGGAGTAATAGGCCCAGTCTTAGGAGCAATAATTGCGACCTACTTCAACTTCAGCATGCTTTACATCCTAGCAATAATACTCTTCGTACTGTCTGTAGCCCCAATCTTCCTCATAAAGGAAAGGTCGATAGAGTACAAGTTCAGGCTAAGGTCATTCCTGCTGAGCCATCCAAAAAAGGATATCCTGGTCTATATCGGCGACGGCATAAGGACAGTTGTATCCATGGTAGTGTGGCCTTTTTTCATGTTCATAGCCTTAGGGACCTACCTAGCCATAGGCTCGATAAAGTCAGGTGTTGCGTTGCTCAGCATAGTAGTTTCCCTGATAGTTGGAAAGATAAGCGACAAGTATGACAAGAGGGCTATCCTCAGGATAGGGGCAGTGCTTAGCTCCATAACATTCTTCATAAGGTCCTTTTTTGGAAGCCTAACATCCTTGTTCCTGATAACAACAGCAGGAGATTTCTCTGATGTGATTGTCGGGGTGCCACTGCACTCAAAGCTTTACGACCAGATTGCCTCAAAAGGCCACAGGAAGCTTGAGTACATAGTTTTCAGGGAAGTGTGGCTGAACAGCGGGAGAGCAGTAATCCTGGGCTTAATATTCATCTTTGGTAGCATGGAACTGTCTTTTGTGCTTACAGGGCTAACTAACTTTTTCCTTTTCTTCCTATGATGAAGTAATGGCCGCCGTGTGTGTTGCTCAGGCCTACTACTTCCATTATATCATAGTCTTTAAGCTTCTTAAGAACTTCTTTAAGGACTTCTTCAGGATCCTTGAGCACATCTATGCTCCTGCTCTTTACTGCAAAAAGGAAATGCCCACTTTTCTTAAGAAAAATCCTTATATTTTTCATTAGTATCTCTGCCTGGTCCCTTTGTGCAATGTCTTGGTAGATTATGTCAACTTTTTTAACGTAGTTCTTGTATTCTTCTGGCAGTGAAGCTGAACCCAAGAAAGGTATCATATTCCTGTTTTCCTCACATGTTCTTAGCAAGTCTTTCATCACATAAGGTGAAAGCTCTACACAGAATACCATCCCTTTTTCTCCTACAATATCTGCTATGATCTTAGCTGTAATGCCGTGTGATGCCCCTAAGTAGAGTACTTTGTCCCCTTTCTTTATTGGAACATTTGCCTTTTTCTTTAGTGCTGTCAGTTTTGACATCATGGTTTCCAGAGTATTTTTTTAAAGTTAATTATCTTATTGTTTTTCACTACTATTCCTTCTTGTTTTAGCCTTCTTATCTTTTCTTCTTTTCCTTTGGAGTAGAAGCCCGGGCTGCCATCGCTCTTCACCACTTTAAAGCAAGGGAGGTTTTTTAAGTCGCAGTTGTTTTTCATAGCTGATCCTACTGCCCTGTAGGCTTTAGTCCCTAATGCTTCTGCCAAATGCTTGTAGGTTGTTACCTTTCCGTTTGGGATGGTTTTTAATAGCTTGTAGACGTCTTGCGTGAATGTCATGGTCTGGGGTAAATAGCATAGGTTTATAAATTTTAGGAGAAAAAAAGAAAAAAAAAGGTTTCTAGTCATTGCTGTCCCATTCTATTTAGCAACGTCAATGCTGCATCCAACGTGCTGGAACCCCGCGTATTTTCTCCTGGAAATCCAAGGCTAGTTTTTTAAATCCCTGCTCCCTGAAGAAAACTTCTGATTGCCTTAATCTCTTCATAGAGCCACTATCACAGTATGCGCAGCAGTGAACCCCCATGTCATATAGACTCAGGCGCCACAGGAATTCTTCACCAAAAGGGACCTTTGCAAAAGACAGAAGCTCACCGTACTCTTTAGCCTCTTCTAAAGACATAATTGCCTTTTTACACTCAAGTAAGTCTGCCTTTTTAAGTGCTTCCTCTTCCAGCTCCGATAAGGGAGCGTCTGCTGCAACATAGCATTCTTTAGCTACATCAAGTTTTTTTAGCTTAAAGTACACTTTGCCTGCTTGCTTCAAGTAGCCTTGGGATTCTGCTTTCAGCCCTGCTTCCTTAAAGGCCTCAGCAACCAAGCGGCACAAGCTTGCCTTTTCTTTTAGGCCACTAACTTTTTCCAGCTTGCCCTTGAGTCCTTCTGCATGCAGTTTTCTGCATTTCATTTCTTTTTCTTCCCAATCAAGCTGTTTGTAGCCTTCTGCAGCTCTTGCATATTCTCCTCCGGCAAAGCAGTAGTCCGCATATACTTTCCAGGACTTGAATGCCATTTCAGATGCAGCAAGATATGCTTCCCTGTCTGAAGCAGAGTCTAACAGTTCTGATGCCTCCCCATTACAGAGTGCGGAATTCCGTAGCCTCTTAGCCACTCTATCATTGTATCCCATTTTAATCCTCCTCTTGCTTGAGCAAGTCGCACAGGCTGCCTATTTTCTCGCCATTGTGCAACATACTGTCTGGCAGCTTAGCTTTGCCTGAAAGGAAGTCTTCACTTAGCAGGCCCCATACTTCCTTCACTTTGTCCTGCATTCCAAGGGCATAGTAATGCCTTATGGCCTTAAGGTAGTCTTTGCCTTCCAAATGCTGCTCAGCCAAGACTTCTCCACATTCCCTAGCTTTTTCTTCCATCCCGATTTCCTTATACAGGTCCATTGCACGCCTATAGCTTTCCTTCTCTAGATGGTACTCTGCAGACTCCTTAAGCACTTCACTAGACTTGGCATGCTCTCCCAGCCTCGAGTAAAGGGATGCCACATGGTAATACGCTTCCCTCACTGCAGAATCTGGGTCCCATTTTCCTTCCCAGTCTTCTTGGTAGGAGCCGAGTCCTCTAACAAAAACCCTATGTTCCCTTTCTACTGCCCTTCTCTTTCTGGCTTGCTCGAACAAAAGCTCTGCCACTTCCCTTCTCTCTTCAACCAGGCCGTCTATTGGCCCTGCTCTCAGAAAATGCCTTGCTGCAAACCTTATTTCTGCGTCTTCATGCTCCGAACCTCCAGAATCAAAGTCGGGGTCCTTCACTGCAATATAACTCAGCATAGCATAATCTAAGTCGCTGTAGCTGCCATTTGCGTCTTTTTTCATCCTCTTGCTATATTCTTTCACATCATATTTTTTCATTTTAATCCTCCTTGGCTTATAGCCCCAACGGCTGTTTTTGTCAATGCTCAAAGAGCGATATGTCTAATGCCCATCTATTTTTTCTCAGAACCAAGAGCGTGAAGAAAGCCTATAAGGTTACCAGCCTCAAGCAAGTTTCAAGCTCCTAACCCGTTGGCAAGAAAAAACAATGAGCTGCATTTATGCAGCAGTTGTAGTAGTTATAGAACCAGCTAAAGAAAACTTCTCTATTCCTGGGTTTTTCTTTAGTTTCATCTTGATAGATGGTATAACCTAAGTCCTATATAAAGCTTTTTGTCGACTATTATAAGCCAAGATTACTATCCCCAACAACAACACGAAACAGAATCGGGCTTCCAAAATCCAAAACGAATGGTTTAAATACTACCCACCAAGCATTAAATGGAAAATGAAACAAAACGTATGCCTGGGATGCGGAACTTGCTGCAGCCATGTAGCAGTTGAGATAGACAAGCCTGTCTCAAAGGAAGAGTTTCAGGAAATAATATGGTTTGTGATACACCAAAATATAAGGGTGTTCATTGAAGAAGATGGCTCATGGAACATAGAGTTCAAGACACCATGCAATGCCCTGAACAAAGAGAGAAAGTGCGACATCTATACTAAAAGGCCAACAATATGCAGGTCTTATTCCGCAGACAACTGCGAGAAGAACGGGGAAGGCAGCTACTACAAGCACATTTTCAGGACCAGAGAAGATGTCCTGGATTATGTCAGGAAGCATACAAAGATCAAGAGCCTGACATAAGAAATAGATTTATATAGCATTTCTCCCTCTAAAAAAGCATGGATACCATACTAATATTCTGCGCGCACAGCGATGACGAGGCAGTGGGCATGGGAGGGACTATAGCCAAGCTGGCAGAACAAAAGAAAAGGATAATCAAGGTAATATTCTCAAGCGGGGAAAAAAGCCACCCCCACTTACAAGAACAGTTCGTGATAAAAAGCAGGGAAGGGGAAACAGACGAGGCCAGCAAGTTCATAGGCATAAGAAAAGTAGTCAATTTTGGCATAGAGGACACCAAGGTAAAACACGCTTCTGAGGAAAAAGGAACGAAGAAAAAGGTCAATGAACTAATAGAGAAGTTCAAGCCTAAAAAGATATTCATACCTCCAGCAAAAGACCCACATCCTGACCACAGGGCTGTGCACAATATTGTGCTTGAAGTTGTAAAAAAAATAAGGAAGAAGTATCCAGTTTACGAATATGAGGTGTGGAACGTAACCAATGAGCACAAGCCCATGGTGTTCGAGGACATAACTGATTATTACAAGAAGAAAGTAAAGTACATGAAAATGTTCAGAAGCCAGTGGCAGTACATGTATTCCTTATGGCTGCCGGTTTATTTACGCTCAAGGAACTACGGGAAGAAAATCGGCTGCAAATACGCAGAAAAGTTTTACAGGCTAAGATGAAAGTATTATTTGTTGTAACAGGAATAGGATTAGGGGATGCAACCAGGGAGCACGCTGTGATAGAGCAGCTGATGAAACGCCATCGTGACACGAAAGTCTTGATTGCCGGCTACGACAAGTCCTATGAATACTTCAGGGGAAAATATCCCGTCATCAAGATAAAGGGCTACAAGATGCTCGGTAAGGGAATGAAGTTCAGGGCCTCATCCTTTGCATTGAGGAATTTCCTGCTGCCGTTCTACTGGGTTTACACTACGTTAAGATTAAGGCAGTCTGTAAAGAAGTTCAACCCGGACATAGTGATATCTGACTTTGAGCCAAGCGGCATTGCAATAGCAAAATCCATCAAAAAGAAATGTGTTGCAGTGTTTGGATTTGACCCTTTCCTTTACAAGGAATATTCCCAGGAGAATAAGGTCTCAAAGCTTATGGCATTGCAGGCAAAATACCTAGAAGAGCTGTACCATAAGTCAAATTTTGTAATAATTCCCAGCCTATTAGGGAGGAGAAAAACATTAGTCTACAATTACGTTAATCCCATACTAAGGGGAAAGAAGCTGCCATCAAAGTCCGCAATAATGAGAGAGCTTAAGCTAAAGAAAGAGCCAATAGCAGTAATGCTCGGGGGCTCAGGGTTTGGCATGAAGCTGGCAAGTGAGATAGCCCTTATTGCAAAAGCATTCAAGAACGAGCATTTCATAGTCTTTGGAGGGGAAAAGACAGCTACCAAGGCAAAAAACTTCTCCCATTACAGCTTCAGCAAGGATTTCCTGAAATACCTGAAGGCTTCAAAGTGCGTAATAACCTTGGCAGGCCAGACAACGCTGTCAGAGTGCATCGCACTTAACAAGCCAATGCTGATATACCCCATTGAAGCCCATGTGGAGCAGCAGCTTAATGCCTATGCCTTAAGGAACCATGCCATGGTCAGAAAGTTCTCTGAAGAGAGATTGAAGGAGGATGTTAAAGAATTTCTAAAGAACCTCCCATCTTACCAAAAGAAGCTAAACAAGCTTAAGGTAAAGGCAAATGGCGCAGAGCAGATTGTCAGCATGATAAGGATGCTTGCCAGTAACAAGGCTTATTAAGATTGTTTTTTAGCAGCTGTGTTGTTTCTCTTTTTGGAAATGTTAAGAGAAAAAAAGAAAAAAGAAGAATTAATCCTTCTTCCAGATGGAATACCTCATTACAGCGTCCGCCTTGTCTTCTACAAGGCAGCCTTTGCCAGTGTCCAGCAGGTAGTCAGAACTCCTGCCAGTGCCGGAGCCATTAACTGCCTCCAGGAATCCATTTATGGCAGTCTCAAGCACATCATACTCAACATATCCCCTAACCATGAAATAGCTGTAGTGCTCCATGTTATAGAAGAACCTCGTGTTAGGTATGCCGGTAATCCCGTACTCTTCTACTACTTCAGGGATTTCATCTGTGTTAACATCAATTACCTTAAGCACTGTCTCTTCCAGCACCTGGTCGCTGTACATTATGGAAGCCTTTTCGATTAAAGGTGCTATCTTTACGCAGTAGCCGCACCACGGGGCCCCAATCTTTACCATTGTTGGAAGCGCGTTGTCCAGCTCAATGAGGTAGCTCTGGTAGTCCGGAGGGGTAACGACCCTTGGCACCCAGCTATTCAAGAATTTGTCTATCTCGAAGTAAAGGGGATCCTCGCCCAGCCCGCCTACAAACCCGTAGTCTGTATCTTCCCCAGAACGATAGAACCTGAAATCAGGGACATTGTATACATTTTCCCTTGTGCAGAGAGCATCCAAGAGAGGCTCAGAACAGTCAACCTTCGCCACCCAAAGCTCTCCTGCATAATCTCCGGCAGCAGCCTCAACAAAAGGCGCCATCACACTACACCAATAGCAGTTCTTAGATCCAAAGTCAACCATGACATTCTCTTTCTCAGCCAGCGCATTGTCAAACATGGTTGTGCCAGTTATATTCAGCACCTCGCCGTACTGCCATGAATCTTCAGGCTCTTCAGGAACCTCAGGTATGATTTCTGGTGTCGGCTCTTCCGGGACATCAGGAATCAGTTCTGGCTCTTCGATTATTTCCACCTGTGCATCCGGCTCAGAATTTACGTCCACAAAAGTAATAGCTGTGTCTCTCTCACACCCCCCAAGGGCGAATGCCGCTCCGGCAAGAAAAGTCGTTGTTAACAGTTTCAGATTTGTTTTCATTTTTTACCCTCCAAAAATTTATTGCTGAGGTAGAAACTAGGTTAAGATTTATAAAGTTTTGCACAAATCCTAGGAAGATTTAGCACTTTCCAGCCATTAGGGCCTTGATTACATGGAATTTATGTAATTCAGGAAATAGTCTATCTTATCTGTAAGCTCCTCATATTCCAGTGAGCCTATGATGTCAAACCCCCTGTAGGCCTGCCCACCATTTGCAAATAAGATAGATGGAACATACCGAAGGTCAAACTCCTTAAAGGCGTCATGGCCCCACTGCTCTTCAGTGCTTATTACTACAACCTTAAGGGCATCTTCCTCCAAGACCTGGTCGCTGTACTCTATTGAAGCCAATTCTATCCTTGGCTCTATAGCCCTGCAGGCCGCGCAGTAGCCCAATGCAGTGAACTCGAACATTACCGGCAGGCCAGAGTTAAAGACCTCATTAAAATATTCCTCATAACTTGTTGGATGTTTTGCCCTTGGCACCCAGCCATTGCAGAACTCCTTGACCTTAAGCTGTAGATACTCCTGCGTCTTAGGGCCTTCAAAGCGGTATATTTCAGCCTCATCTCCAAGCTCATAGAACCTGAAAGCAGGGATATCGCTTACCTCTTCACGATCAAACACTTCAGGAGAATCTTCCAAATCAACATATCCTACCCTTAATATTCCATTATAGTCGACTGCTGCCTGCTCCACAAAAGAAGCCATGCTGCCGCATATTCCATCCCGAGACCAGCAGAAGTCTACCATGCTCTTTGTGCCAGCAATAAAGTCGTCAAATTCCCTCAGGCCTCTTAGGTTCTTAACCTCCCCCCCCGGGAGCTCAGGCTCAATAGGTTCTGGCATTACGTCCTGCACGTCAGGCAGTATGGCTTCGTCTGAAAAGCTGTCTGGCTCTTCAATTACGTCTATGTATGTGTCAGCAGGCTCTTCAGTGTTTTCGCATCCTAAAGCCAGTCCAGCGCCTAAAACTAATGTTGAAAGTAATGTCTTTTTCATTATTATTTACCCTCCAGAAGCGAATATTTAGTTCTGATTTATAAGTTTTTACTCTTTTTCTTTAATAGAAGCCCGTATTGCCTTCTTCTGTTTGAAAAGAAAGCCTTGCAACGTTACAAAAGATGCAATGCTGGCCTGTTCCGCATTATTTCTCTTTATGGCAATTTGAAAGAGTTGTAGAAAAAATAATTATAAGCATAAGGAGATTTGTCAAAAAGGCTGTTGAATCAATATGCAAGACATTAAAATGCATGATATCAGTAACAGGAAGACTTATTCAAAGAAATAAATTTGAACCAACATAGAACATATTATTCTTGGACAATGTAAGTTCTCATAGAAGGGAGAATATCATATACTGGAATTTAAGGTCAATAAATCATACTCCCTCTTGGGAAATATGAAATCTTGCAGTTTAATCTCCTGAGAACAGATAGTTCTCAGAAAATGAGTTGCCTACTTCTGAGAAGTCTGTTTCAGTGTAACCTGAACCTGTTGATAAGCTTTGGAAGCTTGATCTTGCTGTGGCTTAGCCTTGCCTAAAAACGTAAGCCTTATATACTTTGTATGTTTATAGCATACATATGGATGCTGACACCATACAGTTTACAAAGATTGAAATTCAGATAGCTAAATATTTCTTCAAGCACTATAGGGACAGGTATAACGCCAGGCAATTAGCCAGAATACTGAATATAAATCACGCCCATGCGAATAAGCTATGCAATATCCTGGCAGATAAACAACTTTTGACTAAAGAAGAGATTGGAAATTCAATATATTTTTCATTTAGCTATAGCGATAAATTGGCGATTAAATTTATAGAGTACATGTTAAGCCTGGAAGAAAAAGCCTTTCCAAAATGGCTAGTTGTCCTTCTGCATAGCCTAAAGAAGTTTAAGCCGTTTATAGGGATGGGCATTGTTTTTGGTTCATCTATAAAAAATAAGGAATTTAATGATATAGATGTCCTGTTAATGTATGAAACAGATAAATCAAAGGAAGTTAAAAAGATAAAAGAGGAAATAAGAAAAGCCCGATTGGTGGAAAAACCCATAAGATATGTAGACATTACTGAAAAGGACATATTATTAAACAAAGAAGATAAGGTGTTTTATAGTATCATATCAGACAGCTTAATATTCCACAACCCAGGAAAATATGTTGAGGTGATTAAAAAATGCCGCAAATAGACAATCATTTGAAATGGTGCCTGAAAGATCCAAAAAGGCTGATAAAAACAAAACCAGATATGGGCTTAGCACAAAAACATCTTAAGAAATCAGAATACAACTATGGCGTTTTACAGGCACTGGAGAAATTAAGGATATATGACTGGGCCCTGAATGTTGGCTTTTATGCCATTTATCATTGCTTTTTAGGGATATTGTCGAAATATGGCTATGCTTCGCAAAACCAATCATGCACCATAACTGTATTGCTTAAGCTGATAGAGGAGAAGAAGCTGAATATTGATAAAGATATAGTATTGCAGTTTGATACGCTTGATGTTAAAGAAAACTTGACAAACCCTACTGTCCGGCATAAGCGTGAGATTTCAACTTATGGTGTTGAGACAAGCATTGATTTAGAGCAATTAAAGAAAGTCAAGGAACTAATCCTTAAGGTGCAAAGGGAAACTATTAGGATTTTGGCGGAATAGAAGGGGCAATAGCCCAATAAAGGAAGGCAAAATTGTCAGGCTTGCGGGGGGAACGTACAAGATCATGGAATCTAAGGATATGGAGTGTACCCTTGCTTGGCTGGCGCATATTCTGGAGAGCATTTAAGGATCCTAAGCAACAATTCGAAGCAGAATCTGGCTGCTAACTTTACTCTCTGGACAGTTTTGTTAACTCAATTCAGCCTGCTATGTGTAAGGATGGCCTTTAGCTACTATTAAAAGGGATTTGGGATAGTTTCTTGCGTGGAGGGAGAATTCAGGGCAGGCATCTCGTGCTGTTTTATTTTTGGAAGTGTGGAAGGCTTTTTTTGGGGAGAGGCTGAAACATCTGTTGCATAAGATTTCTGATGAGAATTAATGCTATGTGTAAGCCTATAATTTGAAGGAATCTCTGCCAGATTCATGTTTTAGGAATTTTGGTATTATGTCGTATTCGGAATATGCCCAAGAAAAAAGGCATAGCAAAATGCATGGACAAGGAACAGCCCTACGCAAGGCACTACATCCTCACAAAGAAAGGAGAAAAGCTCAAAAAAGAAGCCAAATGAGCCAAGGCAGCTGCTGAAATTCCTCCGAAAATAAAAAGCAAACATTATAAGCTTCTAATTTTACAAAAAAGCTATGGCAACCGAAAGACTTATAAGTATTCAGTTGCTGAATATTCAGTAGGTGAATACAACATGAAATTCGTAAACCGGGAAGAAGAGCTTCAAAAGCTCGAGGAGTATCACGCGCTTTCAAGAAAAAGGCTCTTTATGCTCGCAATTTCAGGATTGAGGAGAGTTGGAAAAACTACACTAGTAAAAGAATTCATCAAGGGCAAGGACGCAATTTACTTCTTTGTTTACGAGGCAAAGACTTCAGAAGAGCTTTTGGCAGAATTCTCAGAAGAGTTAAGGGCCAGAGGCATAATCTCAGATATGGAAAAGCTAGACACATGGAATCTTTTCTTCAGGGTCATATTTGAGAGATGCAGAAACAGGACAATAATTTTTGATGAGTTCCAGAACTTTTGGGGTGTTGACAAATCAGTTTTTTCAATCATGCAGAGATACTGCGACGAGCACAGGTCCTCCCCAATACTCATTATAATTCTCGGCTCATTAATAAGCCTCTTCAAGAAAATATTTGAGGACAAAAAGCATCCCCTTTATGGGAGAGTAGCCGGAAAGATAGGGCTTAAGCCACTAAGCTTCAATTCCTGCACAAAGCTCCTTAAGACAATGCATTACAAGAACAAGGAAGAAATTCTTAAGATATACGGGATTTTTGGCGGATTCCCAAAGTATTATGCCTCAATAGAGCAGTTCGGCCTTGAAAACATGAAGCTCTTTGAAATTATTGAATACCTCTTTATTCAGGAAAATGCACCGCTGGAGGCAGAAGTCCCAGACTTGCTCAAGCAAGAATTCGGGAGAAGAAGCGCACTTTACTATTCAATACTTCACGCTATAGCATCAGGAAAAAATCGGCTAAGCGAAATCGCTGCCAGGCTTAAGATGAAGGAAAGCTCCATAACAAGGCACCTTGCAGAGCTTGAGAGCAGGTTCCAGCTTATTGCTTCAGTTGTCCCACTAGGCAATAAAAAAAGCACAAGATACAGCATAGCCCATCCCCTTGTGAAATTTTGGTTCAGGTTTGTTTATGGCAAGTTTTCAAAATACAGCATAAAAGACGTAAAGGGCATGATGGAAAATATCAATAATAGTTTCAATTCCTTCTTCGGAAAAGAATTCGAGAAGCTGAGCATGGAATTTATCCTAAGGAGCCGGCTCCCCTTTAAGATAGATTACATAAACAACTGGTGGGGGTCTGCAAGATTAAATGGCGAAAGAAAAGAGATAGAAATAGACATTATTGCACTAAACCACAAGAGCAAAGAAATGATGTTTGTTGAGTGCAAATGGAAACATAATGTCGATGCTAATAAGGTGCTTAAGGAGTTAAGGGAAAAATCAAGGTTTGTAAAATGGAACAGGGAAAAGGAATACTTCTGCATAATAGCAAAATCTTTCGGCAAAAAGGCCATAGCCAAGAATGTTCTGCTGTTTGACCTTGATGACTTCTTCAAGAAGCCTTTGTGAAAATCCCCGGGATCGAACCGGGGATCTTCGCCTTGTAAGGGCGACGTCATAGCCGCTGACGGCTTTTTCTTTTGAATTTGTTTTTGATTTAACATTTTCGAACCCACTTTTAATTAAGTTTACACTAAGGCTTTTTATGTTTTTTGTTATTTTTTGGCATTAAGTATAATAAACAAGCAGATGATGCTTTAAAAGATGTATGGAAAAGATTATAAGTAAAACAATAATTCTAACCAAATATGAAATGGATTTGGATTATAGCCCTTATATTTGTAGGATATATTATAATAACTGCTTTAACCCCAGATTATACTGGTTATTACCAATATGAATTATCTGATGATAATGAATATGAAACACCTAAATCTTATTGTTCAAGCAATATTTACAATTGTGAAGATTTTAACACACAAACAGAAGCGCAAACAATATTTGAGTTTTGTGGTGGTCTGAATAATGATATTCATTACTTAGATGGGGATGATGATGGAATAGCTTGTGAAACTTTACCCAGAAAAAGATCTTCAAGTTCAACAACAACTCAAACAAAAAAATGTACACAAGGAAGTTTGTTAAAATACAGATGTAATGGAAAAAGTTTAGAAGAGAAGTATCAAAATTATGATTGTACTTATAATTGGCGTTATAAAGAACTATGTTCTTATGGTTGTGAAGAAGGGAAATGTAATCCTGGGTGTGAACTCGGAGATTTAGAGGAATATAGGTGTGATGATGATAAATTAGAACAAAAATATCAGTGGAGAGATTGTACTTTTACTTGGAATACTGAAAAATATTGTGATTATGGATGCGAAAACGGAAAATGTAAACCTTGTGAAGATAGTGATGGTGGGAAAGATATTTACACTAAAGGATATGTATATGTGGATTATCGGGGGAATAGTTATGACGAATGCCACACCAATCCGTATAAAGAATATGTTTGGGAACGTTTCTGTCTAAATGGCCGGTATGAATCAGATTTAATTGAATGCCCTAATGGATGTTCTGATGGGGCTTGTAATTCTTAACCAGAAGATACTAAGGTTAATAATCAAGAAACCTTATTAGATGATAATGAGCCTATATGTTCATTTAATGCTTATGATTGTATGGATTTTGATACACAATCTGACTTCGGACTATATACTTTTAGCCTATTATTATGCAAATCAAGGTGTTCAGCTTTAAGCTTTACTACTTCACCTGCACGAAGTCCTAACATAGCCATTAGCTGAAATGCTAAAAAGGCCTTTTTGTTGCTTACGACGCTCATAAAGCACTTTAATTCACTATCTGTAAACCCTCTATTAAGACGTCCATATTTAGCTTTTTTAACACGTTTATACTTCTTCTTGAAGACTTTATGACATTCCGATATAACAGCTTTAAGTTTATGTTTTGGCAACTGCTCTAACCCTAAAACAAGTTCTTCAGAATTATAAAAATAACAATGGGCCCACCCGGCAGCACTGCATCCTCACAAAAGAAAGGAGAAAAGCTCAAAAAAGAAGCCAAATGAGCCAAGGCAGCTGCTAACTTCTTCACCCCTCTAACTCTTCCGGCCCCAAGGATTCCCTGATGCCATCAAGCGTATAGTGCCCCAAATTATCTGAAAATATGTATGCAGGCTCCAAATCCATGTTTTCCATGGCCAGCCTCACTTCAACAAGCCTCACGCCATACTTTCTGCAAAACTCCCTAATGAACGGCCGTGCTTCCTCAAGGCTTTCATTGAACTCGTCCTCAAGGCTCATGCACCTTATCAGTTTGCCTGCCATTTCACCTGTGGAGAGCTGATGGGGTTTATATACATTTCCGTAAAGCATAAAATACTGAGCAGCATAACCTTCTCTATGAGGGAAGAAAAGCTCCACGCAAACGGCAGGGAACACCAGCTGAAGATATTCTATGACAATAGGGATAATACCAGGGCATCCATAACAAAGAACGGGGTAACAATAAGGATTCCACGCTCAATGGAAAGGGTGGAGCAGCACAAGCAGATAATGAAGATGAAGCAGTGGGCAGTTGAGAAGCTGGAACAATCCCCTGAACTTTATAGAAGGAAGCAGAGGGCTTACAGCAATGGGGAAACCCTCAGGATTAACGATGAAGAATTCCTGCTGAAGATAATGTCCAGCGACAAGGCGAGCAGCTCCGCAAGGCTGAATAAGAACACCATCTGGCTTAACATCTCATCAAGGCTTAACGAGAAGCAAAAGGACGACCATATTTCCTCTTTAGTCAGCAGGTGCATTGCAGGAAAGATGCTGCCAAGGGTTAGGGAAAAAGTCATGCAGCTCAATCAGAAGCATTTCAACTTTGAAGTCAGCAAGGTTTTCCTCAAGAACCATAAGTCAAAGTGGGGCAGCTGCTCCTCAAAGGGCAACATAAACTTATCAACAAGGCTGCTTCTCGCCCCTGAAGATGTCCTGGAATACTTAATCATACATGAGCTTGCCCACTTAAAGCATCTCAACCATTCAAGGGATTTCTGGCAGTTGGTGGAGAAGGCAATGCCTGATTACAGGGACAAGGAGAAGTGGCTGAAGAAAAATGGCAGTTCCCTTTTGATATGAAACGCTAGAAGGAAGACAGCTTAAGCCGCCTGTTCTTCTCTGACAAGGCATAGCCGTATTCCAATGCCCCTTGCGTGGAATCTTGTGATGCCTTCCTGGATGTTATGAAGCCAAAAAGCCTTCTCAAGTAGCCCCTGTCCATCCTGAATTCAGCCTCTCGCTTCAGGCCGAGAAATGATATTATCTCCCTATCGCTCTTTCCCATGCCCCTCATTTCCCTTGTGATTCTGATTATGTCTTTCTGGGAGTATCCAGATTCCCTGTAGAGGTCCGCCACCTCCTGCACAAGACACCCATGACCTGCATGATGTATGAGGCTGCACATGGGGCATATTGTCTCCAGATTGCTTTCATCATTGTTGTTTGGATTGCCATCCATATGATGGACAATCTGCCACTTCTCTGCCCTGAAGCCGCAGTACTGGCAGCAGTAGCCGTCACGCTTTAGGATCTTCAGCCTTAAATCCTTCCACTCCTGCTTGCTTATCTCTTCCTCAATGTTGTCCCTCCATGTTTCAGGGTTTGCGAAAGATGGGTAAAGCTTTTTTCTTGGCAAGGTATCAGGATTAATCTGTGGAAAACTTTTTTCACGGCCTACAAGCGCCAGCCTGATTTCCCCATAGCTTATGTCTGGCAGCAATGCCTTTATCTCACTTAATGTGTTCCTCTTCATTCTGGCTTCAGAAATCCTTTCGAGCTTCTCTGAGGGGATTACTTCTTCAGCCCCTATTGCGCCCAAAGCGGCAAGGTCTGTTAGGTGCTTCCAGACAGTGCTTTCTGCAAGGCCCCTCTCCTTTGCGGTTTCTTCTACTGAGCTTGTCTTCCTGAAGGATTCCATAGTCTCTTTCATTGAGCTGTTGAGCTTTACCTCTTTCTTCTTCCTTATCATTTCAAGGCTAATGCCCCTGTTCTCAGAGATGGCTTTCCTGCCTTCTTCCCTTAGGCTGAGCACGGGCCTTAGATGGGGGTAGAAACCCCTTTCCCTTGTCTCCACAAAGCCTTTTAAAATAAGCTGCCTTATGAAGTTCTCAATCACACCAATAGGATACCAGAATACAGAAGCCTTGAACCTTGCCTCCTTCCCTTTTATAAGCTTTGACCTAGAACCTTTCAGGATGAGGGCCAACTTTCCCACTCCAATTGTGCCTTCATTTTCCTTTATAGTCTCAAGTATGATCAAGGCCACTTCCCTTGGAACTGCTTCCATGCTTATGCGGACAGTTTAATGCTTTATGAACTTTTCTGAAAATTCCTGAAAGACTTCCGGATGGAAAGGCCTTAACGCATTATCCGGAATCAAGCCTTCAGCTGAAATTCCCCCTACAATTAAAATTTAATGAAAAGAAGACGTGACAAGCATCTAAAGCCTGAATTAATTTTCTTTAATAGAAGCCTGTATTGCCTTCTTCTGTTTGAAAAGAAAGCCTTGCGGCCTTAAGTTACAAAAGCTGCAATGCTGGCTCCCTAAGAAAAAAACGGGCCTGGCAGGATTTGAACCTGCGACCTACTCCTTAGGAGGGAGTCGCGCTATCCAGGCTGCGCTACAGGCCCATCAAAGAGATGTAGAGAATAAATACTATATAAAGCTAACTGTGGCTTTCCCTAATCTCAATGTCCTTGTTAAAGTCCAGAGCCTTAAGAAGATCCGTCCCTACATTAGTCTTCTTATTGATTTTTATTTCCCCTTTCTTTGATGAGGTTGAAGTAAGGAGAAAATTGCCATCAACAAAAACATCAAGCATCGCACCCTTCTTCCTGGTTGACAAAAGGATATAATTGCCCCTTTGCCCTGCCTGGAACTTAAGAGGCTTGCCTTTCATCTTTTCAGAAGAAATAGGCTGGATATCAATGCTCATGCCCAAGTCCTGCTCTATCTCAGTAATGTTCTTGCCCTTTGGGCCAATGATGCGCGCTATGTCCCTTTCAGGAACATAGACCACTGCCTTGTTATCGCTTACGATGTCAGCCTCAACACTAGTAGTGTAGCGCATGAATTCATGTTCTATCTGCTTCTTGGCAAGTATCCTTGCAGGAGTTGAATGCTTCTCGCCTATCGGCACAACAACTGTTTCTTCGCCATAGCTGTACATCTCGTATTCCAGCTTCTTTGTCTCGAAGTCCCTTACCTCAACTATAGGCCTTGCCAAATCAGCCTCTGTCATCCCGTATGGAACCTTTACAACCATCTTTATGCTCAGCACTTTCCCTATCTCGCCGCATTTTATGAATATTACAGTGTCTATCACCTGGGGGATAACACCCAGCTCAGTCCTGCCAATGAACCGCTGTATTGCGTCTACAGGCTTGGTTGCGTGGACTACTCCCGCCAGCCCAATCCCTGATAATCTTAAGTCGGCGAAAAGCCTGAAGTCGGAAGTGTTCCTCATCTCATCAAATATTGTGTAGTCTGGCCTAGAAAGCAGGAGTATGTCATGTATCTCCTGCGCATCGCCATGAGATATGGCATACTGAGTTACCTCAGGGCCCAGCACTAAGTCCCTTGGCGCCTCAATAGTCTTCACTATCTTCTTCTTTGATGCATAGAACTCTGCAAGCGCAGCAGCAAAAGTTGTCTTGCCGTGGCCAGGGGCTCCTGCAATAAGCACGCCCTCTGCCTGCTCGCTTATCCTATTGAAGAGGAGCTCGCTCATCTTATAGTCCTGAAGTGAAAGCTTCTTGACAGGCCTAACTGCGGTAATCTCCCACCCGTCGCTAAATGGCGGCTTTGTAATGACAATCCTGTAGTTTGAGAGCTGCACAATAGTGCTTCCAGCCCTTTCTATCTCAATAAAAGAATCTTTCCTGTTCTTTGCAGTCTCGATTATCTCTTTTGATATGTCCTGTATCTCATCCTGCGAAAGAGTTTCTTTTCTCAGCGCAACAAATTCCCATGAACCCGGCTTTCCCTTCTTGGCATAAGGAAGGACATTCTCCTTAAGGTGGACACTCATTGTTGTTTCGTCAAAAAAGCTTTCAAGCTTTATCGGCTCAGAACTCTCAGGCACTTCTACAAAGAACACTGCTATGCCCTGTGCAGAAGCCGCCCTGGAATGGACCTTGCTTGAAGTTGCGAATGTAGCATTCTCGTCATAAGCCATTGCCCTGATTATGGCATCAGCATCCTGCAGCATAAGGTTTCTTGACTCATATACAGAAAGCCTCTTGCCATGAGTGCTTAATTTGTCTCCTAATAAATCCCTAAGCTTCTTTAGCTCGTCCAATCCAATATAGCCTATTGCTTTTTCTTCATTGGCTAATTTTTCAAACAATGCAAGCAAGGTCTCGTGTATGATAATTTTTCCTACAGAAAGCTTCTTCTCCTCTATCATCTTTGAGAGTATGCCTTCTACTATGACTGTGCTGTCAGGAGCAAGTGTTTCGTATTCCATGATATTCTCACGATAAGTTTAAATATATTTAAAGTTATCTAAATTATATAGCTTAATTAGGAGGCATAAACATGAAATTAAAAGCTTTTATTGTGGTTTTAGCCATATTAGTCATGGCAACATCCTTATCTGCTGGGCTAGTCGCAGGCGAATGCCTTGACAGCGATGGCGGGCTTAAGGAGAGAGTCGCAGGCTCTGTCAGCGGAGCTGCTGGCGTCTACAAGGACAAGTGCAGCCCTATAGCAGATGCTGTTGAGGAGCAATACTGCGATGGAGGGGCCGCTAAAAGCGAGCTTATGCTCTGTCCGGAAGGCACAACCTGCAAAGAAGATGATGCTGGACAAGGCTATTGCGCCAGCACAGCAGTTGAAGAAGGGGCTTGCACTGACAGCGATGGAGGTCTCAATATAGAAGTGGCTGGATTTGTTACTGGACTGCCAGGCATCTACAGGGACGTGTGCCTTACTACTGCAAACACTGTAAAGGAATGGGCCTGTTCTGAAGGCGGGGAACCTTACAGCAAAATAATCGAATGCAAGGAAGGAACCGAGTGCAAAGATGGGGCTTGCGTTAAAACAATATATGATGATTTAACAGTCCCAGAAGACAAGGTTGAAGATCTCACAGTTCCTGAAAGCAAGACCAAGGACTTGGAAGCAAGGGTAAAGGCTCTTGAAAAGAGGGTCAAGGAACTGGAAGCATGGATTGGGCAGTGTTGCCCAGACATAAGCAAGCCTGGTACTACAACTGCAAGTGTTTTGCCAGAATGCGGACCTATAGACAAAAGCTGCATGGGCCTGTGTGAAGAATACTCATATGCTGAAAACTGCAACCAGTACTGCTTCCACAAATGCGAGAGCAATTGCGAGCAGCAATGTGATGACGATAAGTATTATAAGGTCTGCGTTGAGGGCTGCCAGGAGCTATTCCCAGGGGTAAGCATTGAATCTACAATAACCACTACAATCTCAAGTGTTAGCGATGAAACAGGAATTGAGCAGAAGGAAAAGACTGCAACAGCAGGGATAAATCAGGAGATTGAGCAGGCTCCAAGCTCTCTGGAGTACAAGAAAGAATCTGGCCTTAGCAGCATACTGAGGATTATCTTCGGCAAGTTTTAAGTTTATTTTTTTCTTAGGATTGTAATGAAAGCAGTGTGGGCCATCATCTTTGACCTCGGCCTTACAGCCCTGCCTTCCACCTTCCAATCCCTCTCCAATGTTTCAAATACCCTTATTACCCAGAAGCCTTCTGCCCTCTCTACTAATTCCATGACCTGCGGCACTGATGGCAAGTAAGATATTAACCTCCCACCTGATTTAAGAGCCTTTAGTGCGTGCGGCAATACCTGCCAGGGCTCAGGCAAGTCCAGAGTAATAATGTCAAGGTTCTTCTCAGTAATGCCCTCATAGATGTCCTTGTATCTGATTTTGAGGTTTTCTATCCCTAAAAGTTCCTGGTTGTATTTTGCAATCTCTATGTTTTTCTTGTTTCTCTCATAGCTTACCACGCTCTTTGCAGCCCTTGCAAGGGTTATTGCAAGCAAGCCGCAACCAGTGCCGGCATCCAGGACTTTTGATTCCTTATCCACTCCGCTGTAGAAAAGGATTGTTGCCAAATCTTTAGGGAGCAAGGTTTGTGGTCCCCTTTTTATTCTCTCAATCATGTCAAGGAAATTGGCTCCAGATACAGTAAACTCTACACCCTTATGTGATTTTACTAGTTTCTTGGCTTTTTTTATATCCTTAGCATATATTACCCCATGCTCTGTATGCATGTCGCTCCCTTTCCAGAAGTACTTCTTATCCTTATGTATCAGGATTTTCTGTATTTTTGCCATAGAAAGAGGGATTTTGTGCTAACTATATAAATTTTGCTTAAGAGTTGGCAGCCAGATTCTGTTTTGGATTGTTGGCAGGGATTGCTAAATCTTCTCTATTGGCAGGAGTTTTGCCCTCTTGCTTTTGCGGGTGAGGATTTTTTCGGGGGTTTTTGCGCAGGATATGCAAATTTTGCTCAAAAAGTGATTAACGAAAGGTTTAAAAACAAAAAACCTTTATTACATTTATATACGCATTATGCTAAAAAGGAGGTGTATTGAATAATGAAATTAAACAAGAGGGGTATTTCTCCACTAATTGCAACTGTACTTATTATAGGGTTTACGGTTGCGCTGGCCGCGGTGATATTAATCTGGGGCCAAAGCTTTACAAAAGGCATACAGAGTAGCACGGAAGAGCAGACGAACACTGCGCTCATGTGTGCTAACGACGTGAAGTTTTCCATAACTGGAGCCTGCTATGATGGTGATAAGATTAACATTACTGTGAAGAATGACGGGAATGTTGACATCCAGAATTTCACAGTCAGGTTATACAAGAGCCAGACAGATGTCTGCTCAAACCGTAGCTTTGTTACGACTGACTTAGAGAAATATGGCATCACAACATACAAAGCCGTAACCTGCAGCCCTAGCTTTTCCAGCATGGCTGGGATTAAGCAGATAGAACTCATACCAGTGATAAAGATAGCCACTCTACCAACAGCAATAACCTGTTCCAACACTATTGAGAAATATCTAGATGTAAACGGGGTAGATTCACTGCAGGTTTGTGTCTAAACCTTTTATTTTTTTCTTTTAATATGAAACACAAAAAAGGCATATCATCACTCTTAATAACAGTCCTCCTAATTGGATTTGCAGTAGTTTTAGCAACCCTAATATTCATATGGGCTGGAAGCTTTTCCAAAGGCGTGACAGAAGGGACAGACAGCACAGTAGATAAGCAGATGATTTGCCTCAAAGATGTCAACTATGATATAATCACTGCATGCTATGATGGTAATAAGGTAAATATTACAGTAGAAAACAAGGGGAACATAGACATAACAAATCTTACATTAAGGTTCTATAACGGGCTGCAAACTGCCATAGGGAAAGAAAACTTAGATGGTCTAGCAAAAATACAATTGCATACATACACTGTAGACTTAACCGGAACAGGAATTGATGCCACGCAAGTAAACCAGATTGACGCCTTTGCATTAATCAAATTCCCTAGGGGATTGTCTTCAGAATCATGCGAGGGGAAAGTGGAAAAATACCTGGATGCGCAATACAGCACAACCCTACAACTTTGTTCTTAAGAAGCCTGCAATTCCAGATTTGGAAGTCCATTCCGGCTTTTATAAGGAAACGATAACGCTTAGTTTCCAGTTGGGTAGCAAGACTTGATAGATACTTTAATCAGCGCCAATACGAGGCAAAGCAGGCTTCTAAAAAGGAAAGCTTAAATATACTTAAACCCTTAAAACAAGCATGAGAAGGGGGCAGATATGGATATCTGTAGTGTTATATATGGCATTGGGAGTAATAGCATTGACATTGATACTAACAGCAGGAGTCCCATTAGTGCAGAAGATGAAGGACAAGAACACGTTTGCACAGACAAAATCATTATTCTTTACTCTGGACAGCAACATAATGGCTGTCACAAATGAAGGTCCGGGATCAATAAGGCTGTTAACCCCTTTTGAGATAAAGGAAGGGAACTTCTATGTTGATGATGAAAATGAAATTATCAAGTGGAACATGAAGACTTCTGCAAAGCTGCTTGAGCCAACCTATGACATGAAAGGGTGCTCATGTGGAAGGGATGGTTGCCCGGAACCGGCATGCTTTGTTGATGAAGATCCAACACAGCCAATATACTGCGCCTACTCTTGTTACATCCTTAAAACAAAACCACTTGATTATGACCCAACATGGCCAACAAACTGCACTTACTGCATACAAAAGCTCAAAGAAGGACCTGTAACATTCTACACAAACGAGACCATAGATATAAATGAGTACTGGCTCACTTTTGAGCTGGACTACAGCAATGTTGCAGATATTCAGCTGGAGTCAGGATTTGAGCCGCCGTTCAAGGGCATCTATTCCCTCAAAGTCACTGCAACAGGAGAATATACAGACAACAAATACCCCATAGTAAAGATAGAAATAACTGGCTAAGCGAAACTTATTTAAGCTCAAAAACGCTCAATTCTATTGAAAAGAGGCAGATTCATGGCAGATAGGATTATATCAAAAGAAGAAGAGCATTACGAGCCGTTATTTAAGGTTTCTTTCCCGCAGGAAATCCCGGTGCTTCCAAGCCTCAAGAAAGGCCCTGCAGCAATCGACGTAAGATACCAGGTTATAGACCCTTATGCCTACATCCACATATACTGGGATGAGGGGAACAGCGAACTCGTATACGAAGTAGAAGAGCCAAAGCTCAATGAAGAGGAAATGAGCACGCTCAAGCTGATAGAGGAAGGGCTCACAGAGCTGATAAACATCAGCTTCGTGAACATAGAAAGTGAAAAGGTAATAATAGAGTTCATTGAAAAGAACTTAAAGCTATTGCTTAACGAGCTTGGAATAAAGGTCACAGAAGACACGTTCCTTAAGCTAATGTACTACATCTACAGGAATTTTATCGGCCTGGGGCCAATAGAGCCATTAATGAGGGACTATTTCATAGAGGATATAGAATGCAACGGGGTAAACGCCCCCATCTACATAGTCCACAGGAGATACAGCAACCTTAGGACAACAGTGAAATTCCAGGAATTCAGTACCCTGACAAGCTTTGTTGAGAAACTGGCGCAAAAATGCTCGCAGTATGTCTCTTACGCCAACCCATTGCTTGACGGCAGCCTCCCGGATGGAAGCAGGGTCAACGCCACATACACAGAGGATGTCACATCCCGTGGCCCAAGTTTCACAATTAGGAAGTTTACGCGGGAGCCATGGACCCCTATAAAGCTGATGGACTTCAAGACAGTTCCACCAGAAATATTAGCATACCTCTGGCTGCTCATTGAGTACAGGTCTAACATACTTGTGATTGGGGGCACAGGATCTGGAAAGACAAGCTTCTTGAACGCAATGGCATTCTTCATCCCTCCGGCTGCAAGGGTAGTGTCAATAGAGGATACAAGGGAGCTTAACCTGAAGCACGAGAACTGGCTGCCAGCAGTAGCAAGGAAAGGTGTTGGCACAACCTCGATAACCGGAGCAGTGCAAGGCGAGGTATCATTGTTTGACCTTCTCAGGGAAGGCCTAAGGCAGAGACCGGACTACATAATAGTGGGGGAGATAAGGGGCAAGGAGGCGTTCGTGCTTTTCCAGGCCATGGCCTCAGGCCACCCAAGCTACTGCACAATGCACGCAGAATCTGTTGACAGCCTAATAAAGCGTCTTACCACCGCGCCAATAAGCCTTTCTCCGGCATTGGTTGAGGCAATGGATGCAGTGTGCATAATGATCCCTGCAAAAGTGGAAGGCAAGGACTTAAGGAAGCTCAGGGAAATTAACGAAATTATCAAGATTAATCCTGACGGCTCCGCAATAATCAACACGCCATTCACGTGGGATCCGCGGGAGGACAAGTTCCTTTTCAAGACAGACTCAAAGATATTTGAGAAGATACTCAAGAGGACAGGGATGAAATGGGATGACCTCTTAAAAGAATTCAGGAGGAGATCCAGGCTGCTTATGGCTATGTACAGGAAGAGGGTCTTTGGGTTTGCGGAAGTGCAGGAAGTCATACACCAGTATTACAAAACGCCTGAAAAGGTCATGCAGCAGTTTGGGATAACAGACGAAAAATGAGCCTTGAGCTTTTGCAGCAGAATGCAAAAAACCTAATAGAAGCATTTTACCAGTATGATAACCCAAAGAGCAAGAAAGACAAGGCAGTAGCATTCTCCTACATTGACACACTTTTAAAAGAGATGAGGAAAAGCCTTCAGGAAGAGAGGGCGAAGTAAAAATGCCTGAAGATCCAAAGACATGCGCAAAAAAGATTGTTGACCTTGCTGAAGAAGTAAGGGTATACAGGCAGGCAGAAAAGAAGCTTGAAGAGCTTGCAAGACTTCTTGAACAGAACTTCAGGCTTGGGAAGATAACGCAAGGGCAGTACCTCAAGCAGAAGAATGACCTGCTTCAGGGCAAAAGCGTGGCAGAGTGGAGAGAATACTACAAAGACTACATCAGCTCCATTCTTGATGAGATTGGGATAAACATTGATTCTATTTCCAGCTCAATCCAGCAGGGAGGGGAAAAGCCTAAGATAAAAGTCGTGAGCGAGAAGCAAGTTGAAAAGGCAGAAAAGCTCAGGGGCCTGGACAAGAAAACAAGGCAGGCATACCTCAAGCAGCTCCAGATAGATGAAGATTTCCTTGAGGACTTAGTCTCAAAGAGAAAAAGCAAGTTAAAGAAGGGAGACATACGTGTGCAGTACACCCTGTATAAGACACATGAATTCGGGATACTGGCAAACAGGCTGTTCGAAAAGGCCACTGTCTCACTGATAAAACAATACCCTGAATTTTTCCAGCCGCTTTTCCGTTCCCTAAGGATGTCCGGAGTAAAAGTCCTATCCAAGACATACGTAAGCATGATGCTTTTAGGCATAACGATAGCATTTGTTGCTGTGATGCTCCTCACTGCCTTGCTTTACAAGCATACCTTCTTCCCTTTCCAAGTATTCAGGGGGCTGCTTTTCGGGCTTATAGCTGCAATGATTACAGGAGCTGTTTTATATTTCTACCCCCAAAGCGTTGCCTCTGAAAGGGACTCAAGCATAAGGAATGAAATTCCTTTTGTTACAGTGCATATGTCAGCTGTTGCTGGCTCAGGCGCAAAGCCGATTTCCATGTTCAAGACACTGCTCGCTTCCGAGGAGTATCCTCACCTAAGAAACGAGATAAAGAAGATTGTGAATTATGTAACCATATTCGGCTATGACCTCCCTACTGCAATGAAGACTGTTGCAAGGACAACTCCATCAATAAGGTTCAAGGACCTCCTGGATGGAATAGTAAACAACATAGAGACTGGAGGAGACCTTAAGGATTACTTAACTGCAATTGCCGATGAAGCCTTGGCAACGTATAGGATAGAAAGGCAGAGATATGTGGAGACCATAGCCACCTATTCAGACATATACACCGGGCTCCTGATAGCTGCCCCTTTACTATTTTTTGCAACCCTCGCGATAATCCAGACACTCGGGGGCGAAATAGGGGGAATGTCAGTGTCTTCAATAGCAATGATTGGAACATACATAGTTATCCCTATGCTTAACCTTGGGTTTATAGCATTCCTAAAGATAATGGCGCCAAAATGAGACTAAAATTCAGAAAAGTATACTTTGGAGGAATTTCAGCAGGGCTGTTTGTCCTGCTGCTTAACTTCCTGCTGTTTTTCAGCTTCACTGAGCCCATAGGCCCGAAAGGCAGGTTCTTCTACCCATTGATAATAATAGGGATTTCTGTAGGGTGGGCGCACTTCTGGATTGACGTTGTAAAAGAAATACGGAGGCAGAAGAGGATAGAGGACATGTTCCTCCAGTTTGTTAGGAACATGAAAACTGCAGTGATGTCAGGGATTTCAATTCCCTCGGCCGTAATCCAAGCCTCCCAAAAGCCCTACTCCGAGCTTGACCCCTACATAAAGAAGCTCGCCAACCAAATAAAGCTCGGCATACCCATACACGTAGCCTTTGTGACATTTGCAAATGATACCGGCAACAAGATGATAAGGAGGGTTATTACAATAGTGATAGAGGCAGAGGCAAGCGGCGGGGACATAAGCACTGTGCTGGAAGCAGTGACAGAATCGCTGTCTTCTGTAAAGAATCTTCAGGAAGAGCAGAAATCTGCTGTGTTTTCCCAGATAATACAAGGCTATGTGGTTTATTTCATATTCATAATAATAATGCTTGTCCTGCAGCTTAAGCTGTTCCCAAAACTTACAGAATTAGGCGGGAATGGCGGAGGAGAAGGTTTATTAGGGAGTATGCCTATAGGAGGTAGTATAGGAGGGGCAGCTGGCGCAGCAAACCTAGACGGGATGTTCTTAATGCTCATCCTGATACAGGGGTTTTTTGCAGGAATAATGATAGGCAAGTTTTCAGGAGCATCGCTGAAGCAGGGGTTTTTGCATTCGCTAATCCTTGTGACATTAGCTGCCCTGATCATAACCACTGCAAAAGGTGGGATATAATGGAAAAGAAAGGAGCAAGCCATGCGGACTGGGCAATAAGCCTTGGCATCTTCCTAATCTATATTCTCTCGCTTTTCCTGATAATACAGCCAGG
>JBDRFS010000082.1:0-12394 GCA_043818535.1 Candidatus Woesearchaeota archaeon | reverse complement strand
CATCAATAATTAACAACTCTTCTTTTTTTAAATAAGTAATAAGTTCATCCAGTCTTTGTAGATTATATTCACCTAAACTTAGTTTGAGGTTTTTAGGAACAGATATTTTTTGACCTATTGCATATGTTTTAGGTGTTTTTGAAATGCGGCATTCAATTTTTTTGCCTTGAGAAAATTGATACAAAATATCATAAATGAGAGACGTTTTTCCGCTACCGCTCGGACCAACTACAACAACCAGTTTGTAGAGCGGAATCTCCACAGAGATGTTTTTCAGATTATGAAGATTGGCATTTTTGATTGTGATTGCTTTCATATTATTAATAATCAGATTGTTTAATTTAAGTGTTTTGCGTTTTAAAATTACACCTCACAGGCATTACAAGTATCAATACACATTATAAGGGACCACTGAGGTTGGAGCATAATGCGCAAGGATAGCATGAACTTGCAATCAGCACAGCCAGAAGGATGCAGAATCTGGCTGCTAATAAATATGGCCACCGAAAAGCTTATTTATAAGGAAGTTTCCTCAAAATATGCTATGATACCGCTGAAATAATTTCATTGGCAGCTTCTCCCAGACAATTCTATCATAGCAAGGCGTTAAAATGGTAATAGAAGTAAGCAATCTAAAAAAAGTGTACAAGACCCACAAGCGGGATTCTGGTATTTTGAACGCTGTCAAAAGCGTCTTCTGGAGAAAATATGAAGAGAAAGAAGCGCTAAAAGGGATAAGCTTCAGCATAAAGGGAGGGGAGATAATAGGCCTTATAGGGCCAAACGGCGCAGGGAAGTCAACAACCATAAAGGCATTATCAGGAGTCCTGCACCCCACTTCAGGCACAATAAAATGCTTAGGCTACATACCATGGAAACAGAGAAAGAAGTACGTAAAAAACATAGGGGTTGTTTTCGGGCAAAAGGAACAGCTGTGGTGGGACCTGCCTCCGATGGACACCTTCATCTTCAACAGGGACATCTATGACATTCCAAGAAAAGCATTTGACAAAAGGCTGAAGAGTATGCTCCAGATGCTCAAGATAGAGGGCGTTGCAAAAACCCCTGTAAGAGACCTTTCGCTTGGGGAACGGATGAAAGCCAAGCTGATTGCAGCTCTCCTCCACAATCCAAAGCTGGTATTCCTGGATGAGCCTTCAATTGGATTAGACGTTATAGCAAAGGGAAGGATGAGGGACTTCATAACAGAAGTAAACAAAAGGCACAAGACCACTTTCATAATTACAACCCATGACATGCAGGACATTGAAAGGCTTTGCAAGAGGGTCATAATAATAAATCACGGGAAGATAATCTATGATGGCTTGCTTTCCAGGATAAAGGACAAGGTAATGTGCTGCAAGGTAATAAACGTGAAATTCTCCAAGTGGAACAAGCGCTTTAAGTTCAGGGGCTGCAAGATTATTTCAAAGGACGACTATGAGCTCAAGATAGAGGTTAACCTGAAAAATCAGAACATAAGGGCAGTAATAGGCCACCTTATAACCAATTATGAGTTCGTAGACCTCTTTGTAACAGATCCGCCAATAGAAGAGATAATTGCAAAGATTTATGATAGAAGGCAATGATGAAAAAGGCAATAAGCATCTCAAAGCTTGGATTTAAGACCGCCATTACCTACAGGTTTGACTTCCTACTGCACATGATCTCATCTCCAATTTCGCTTGTAGTGTTCTACTTCCTCTGGCTGGCAATATTCCAGCACACTGGAGAGGAAGTTATAAGGGGCTTTACATTTGCAGAGATGGTAAGCTACTATGTGATTAACATGGTGATTACGCATTTCATATGGAGCGATGTGGAGATGTGGATGGAATGGGCCGTGATTGATGGCGAAATGGTAAACTACTTCACAAGGCCATTAAAGCTCATATCACAGCTGTTCTTTTTTGAGCAAGGCCTCCATAGCTTATCATTCCTAATAGAATCAGTGCCTGTCTTCATTATAGGCCTAGTGTTCTTCGGGGTAGTGCTTGCCTCCCCAATCAACATCATGCTCTTCATAGTATCATTAATGCTAGCAGTGGTGCTATTTTTCATGCTCAGCTTCCTTCTCGGCCTGAGCGCATTCTGGCTAAACAGGATAACAGGGATTATGAAGGCAAAGTATACAGTGTTCGGCTTCCTTTCAGGAGGAATAATACCATTAACATTCTTCCCGTCATGGCTGCAGACAGCTTCAGCCTACATGCCTTTCCAATCCCTTAGATTTGTGCCTATAAGCATCTATCTTGGCCACTACACTTTGCTTCAGTCCTTGTTGAATATTGGGGTGCAGCTGTTATGGATTGCTGTGCTCCTCTTACTAGCTTTGGTGATTGAGAAACGGGCTTTCAAGAAGTTTGCGGGGGCAGGAACATGATTAAGCACTTAAGGCTATGGCTTAGGGCTCTTGAGATTGAGTTCTGCAGGGAAATGGCATACAAGTGGAACTTCGTGTTAAAGATGTTCTCACTGGCTGTAATGGACATGATAGGGCCAATAGTCATGCTCATTATCTACAGCACGACTTCAGGCATTCCAGGGTGGAGCTTTGAAGAGTTCATACTGTTCCAAGGCACATTAACCCTTGTCTTTGGGCTTGGCCATACCCTGATTATGCTGTTCCCTGAAAGGGTAATTACAGGCGTAAGGAAAGGCAGCCTTGACAAGGACCTGGTTAAGCCATATAACCCATTGACCTATTTCCTCCTTACTTCCTGGGATATTGAAGGGATTGCAGAGGTTGTTGTAGGCCTTGGGCTGATTGGCTGGGCAGCTGTAAAGCTGAATCTCGCTATCTTTTCGGTTAATACCTTGCTTTACCTAATATTGATTGTTACTGCACTGGTGTTTGTGTATTCAATAATGATAATAATCTCGGCAATTGCAATAATCTTCGTAAAATCGCATTCGCTGTACGAGCTTTTTTTCTCCATTACAAGGCTGGGGAAGTATCCTTTTGACATTTATAATTCAGGGATGGTATTCTTCCTTACTTTTATATTGCCAATTGGGGTTGCTGCCTTTTATCCTGTTGAGGCCCTTCTTGGGAAGCTGGGGATATTAGGGCTCTTTAAGGTGGTGCTGCCTGTAATTGCATTCTTGTTTGTTTCACTGGCGCTTTGGAACTATGGGATAAAGAAGTATACTAGTGCTGGCGGGTGAGTTTTTTGGCTGATTAAAAGTCAGCAGCCTGCACTTCCGGACTTGCAAGTGTGGAAGGATTTTCTAAGCTTGGCAGGCAATTGGTGGAATTAGCAATCAAAAGCTACAAACCCAGGCAGGACTGGCTTCTTACGCCTTTTCAGCAAAAATAAGTTATAGTGTCTAATAGCTTTTTTCGGATGAGTTACCCTTTTTATGGATTCTTATATGTTTTGGAAGGTCTTCTTCTTTCAGACCGAGTTGCTCTTTTATTTGTTGTATTCCAGAGTTCCAATCTTTAGAAACTATAAGAGTATGGTTTAGCTCTTTGTGTTTTTCATATGGAATTGAGATGAGGTTCCAATCTTCATTATTTAATTTGTCTGCATCAATATGATGAACAACTTTATTGCCTAGGCCCGTATCAAATTTTCTCCTATAGATAAATCTATGCAAGTAATCCCCATTATTTGAAAATCTTAAGTATCCGCTATTTTCATCAAAGTATATTTGATGATTGTATCTTTGTTTGTATTTATCTATTGCTTTTTTTATTAAGAAAGTCCGGTTACTCTTTTCAAAATCTTGTTCTTTAATTCTTAATTCTTCTTCCTTTAATGTGAGATTTTTTTCTTTATCTTTTAATCTTTTGGTTTTGTCTTTTGCCTTAGTTCTTTTCTTATTCAGTGCTTTAATTTCTATTTGTAATTCTTTAATTCCCTGCTCATATTTTCTCCGCATATTTTTTAAAATATAAACGATACCGCCAGCAAGAATAATAGGCAGGAGAATTATACTATACATCCAAAAGATTTTATCTTTTTCAGCCCGTTTTAGTTTTGCACCTTCCAAAGTTAAGCAAAAATTATCGCTACAAAATCCACTCCCACATTCTTTCGAGTAGGAACAATAAGCACCATCATTTAGACAGATTTGGTTGTTACAGAGTTTACAAATAGTCCGGTTTTCTAACAAAAAACCCTTTTTTAATACCAACCCTTTTGGTTCTATAAAGATATATTTAACTGAGTCAGTAGGAATTTCATTGTTTCCAATATCTAAGCAGGTTCCTTCTACTTTTTCCTCAGAATAACTGTCTAAATAAATTTCTTTGTTAAATGTAGATCTGGACTCTTGAAAAAATTGACTTATATGGGGATGAAAAACATCGTAAGTAAGACTTATTTTTATTGGAAAACTGTATTGATTTTCTATTTTAAATGATGGTGCAGGCGTACATCCTTCAATGTTCATATACTTAGAAACAAAGTCTTTAACAATGAGAGGCTCTCCAAAATATAATCCCTTTTCATCATATATCCACGTTCCAAATTCGTTATGGCTCTCAATCTCAACATACTGGCAATCTAAAGCAGAAACAAAATTAATTGCTAAAACCAAACTAATTATCAGGACAAATAATTTCTTCATTCCAATTTAACCCCTAATTTTATCTTCGATAGGACTTCTTTTCTTGCTTCTTGCATATCTTTTGGAACCTTCTTCAAACCAGTGGCCTGTTTTAAGCTTCCTTCATCAATGCGAAGAGCCATATAATTTTCAATAGCCTCATCAATCGCACCCTTCTCTTCCCCATTTACAAAAGTTGCTAATGCTCTTCTGATCCATGACATTTTATCTATGCTTTCATGCCTTGCCATTTTCTCTATTTTTTTCAATAATTCTGTATCAATCCTTAACCCTAATTGCGTTGTTTTGCTCATGGTAACAGTTGGTAACAAATGGTATTATTTAAACTTTTCGGTCCCCTTGACCCTTTTGCTTGTTCTTGAAGGAACCCCATACTACTCTCAACCAACGACCCACACAAAAAAACACCCAGGCAAAACTGGCTTCCTAAAAAATAGAAAGGTTTATATATAAAACTAGTTTTAATATTAAAATGTATTGTAGGTGATGAAAAATGGAAGTTTCAATAACAAAATTATCAGAAAATGGGCAGGTCGTAATACCTGCTGAGATCAGAAGAGACGCAGGAATAAAGCCATCAACAAAATTTCTCGTTTTTAATGAAGGCGGAAATATCTTATTAAAGATTATACGAAAAGAAACTCTTGCAAGAGACATACGCCTAATAGAAGCAATTGGAAGAAGCGAAGAGCAGATTGGGAGTGGAAAAACTGTCAAAGCCGATACATCCATGAGTGACAAGGAAATTGATGACCTCTTGATGGCTTAAAGATGGAAATCATATTCTCTGATGACTTCAGGAAAGAATTCAAGAAAATCAAAGACAAGGCTACACGATTAAAGGTCATCAAACAATTAAGGAAACTTTCTGAAATCCCAGAAACAGGCAAGCCATTAAAATACGGCTTGAAGAATCATCGCAGTGTGCGGGTTGCACCTTTCAGGATAATTTACAGGATTGAGCAAGACAAAATTATCATTAACTGCTTTGACCACCGCAAAGACGTTTACGGCTGATTAACCAACGGCCCCCACCCAAAAACCCAGGCAAATCTGGCTTCTTACGCCTTTTTAGCAAAAACTTCCATAACCCTTATAAATCAGCAAAACCACACACTAAATAAGATTTTCAGCCAAATAATATCCCGGCGCAAGGAAGATTCAAGAGATGAAAACAGCTCCAAATCAAAGGGAGAAAGGCTGATTGATTCTTTGTTGAGGTTTCACCAGTAAATTCACCCTCAAACCATTAAGCTTTATATAGTAGTTGTTTATAAACAAAGCATATGAAATCGAGGATAAAAGGCCTCTTAAGGCTGATACTGAAGCTTGCACTATTTATAGTATTCATAGGAGTATGGATGTACTTTGTGCATGAGCCATTGCACTACCTCGGCTGCAGCCTGATGGGCCAGGAAGCTGCGTACAACATAGCCTTCCCATCCCCTAGCGTGGAATGTGCCGGCATCACTGAAAAGGGGCATCTTGCAGCATTTGTATATTGGGGAATGCCCTATATTATAGGAGCCTTTCTTACTGTACTTTACGCAATATTCTCCTTAGGCATACTTCACAACAAGTTCGGCTTTGTGCCCAGGCTTTTTAGATACGTGATATTCCTAGATGTTCTGGCAAATTTCTTTGATTACAGCAATTCAGACTTCCACATGATTGAGCTTAATGCGTCATCCGAGTTCACACTATTAGCTTTTAGCATTGTGGCAGTAACAGTAATAATCAACATGATCCTGCTGAGAAGAGACATAATACTGTTCAAAAGGGTTGTAATAGGGCCTTCAAAGCCTTTGCATCACGATTATGTGGCTACTATTGAAGAGGTCAGGCAGGAGTTTAATGTTGAGAAGATGGACTAAGTCCCCTCTTCCCAGCTTTCAAGGTATTTCTTCTGCTCTCTGGTAAGCTGGTCATGCCTTACGCCAATAGAGTCCAGATGGATCCTCGCTATCTCATCATCTACCTCTTTGGGAAGGCTTATCACTCCTGGATCCAGGGTGTGTTTTGCTATGTACTCTGCTGCCAGTGCCTGGCCCATGAATGACAGGCTCATGACTTCTGATGGGTGCCCTTCTGCAGCTGCAAGGTTTACAAGCCTGCCTTCTCCTGCCACATAGAGCTTCTTGCCTTTAGGCAGCACATATTCATCAAACAGCGGCCTCATGTCCCTTTTTTCAAGAGCATGCTTCTCCAAGCCATTAATGTCTATCTCATGGTTGAAGTGCCCGGAGTTTGCCAGCATTGCCCCATCTCTCATCTTCTTCATGTGCTTCAGTGTTATGACATTCTTGCATCCAGTTACAGTAAGGAATATGTCACCAATTTTTGCAGCCTCGTCCATCGGCATCACCCTGTATCCATCGTAATGGGCCTGCAGCGCCTTTACTGGCTCAACCTCTGTAACAATTACATTGGCATTAAGGCCATTGGCCCTGTCTGCAACCCCCCTGCCGCAGTTGCCATAGCCGCATACAACGAAGTTCTTGCCTGCTATCAGGACATTTGATGCCCTCAGCAATCCATCCATAGTGCTCTGTCCAGTGCCATAGTGGTTGTCCATAAGGTGCTTTGTCTTGTTGTCATTGACTGCTATCACAGGATACTTTAAGGCATTGTCCTTTTCCATAGCCTTCAGCCTTATCACCCCTGTTGTGGTCTCTTCTGTGCCGCCTTCTACTGATTCTATCAAGCCTGGAAAATCCGAATGTATCCTAGAGACAAGGTCACAGCCGTCATCTATTGTGATGGAAGGCTTGTGCCTTATGACAGCATCCAAGTACTGGTAATATTCCTCTGTTGACTCTCCCTTATAGCCGTAAACATATGCCCCCTCTTCAGCAAGGGCAGCAGCAACATCATCCTGTGTTGACAAAGGGTTGCACGAGCATATTGCAACCTCAGCCCCTCCAGCCATCAGTGTTTTGACAAGGACAGCTGTTTCCTTTGTTATGTGGAGCGCCAGGCCTACAAGCATGTCATCCAGCGGCTTCTGCTTTTCAAACCTTTGCTTCAGGCTCATCAGCCCTTTCATATTGCCTTCTGCCAGCTCGATGTTCTTCTTTCCCTGCGGGGCTAACTTCATGTCCTTTATAGAATATTTTCCTTCTAGGCTGTCCATTTTATCACCTCATGTAAGGATAAGGTTCAGATTTATTAGGTTTTCGCAGTTCTGCTGTATAGAGTTGAGAATAGCAGCCTGTCATGCCACTCCTGTTTCAAAAGAAAGCCTTGCGACCAATTGATAGAGTAGAAGCAATGCTGGCTTCCTAAAGCTTCTTGAGCTCCTGCTCTATTGCATACTGCGAAGCCTTGTTGAAGTCCTGTCCGCCAGGACTGTAAAACTTCCTCATAATAGAATTATATGATGGCCTGAAATATCCATTGCAAATTGACAAGTCAGCACAGCCCCCCCCGCAGCCCTTAAACCCGTGATACTTGTTAAGCGCGTCATCAATCTCCTGCTTGCTCATCCCGGCTTCTGACCACCATTTCCTTGCTTCCTTCTCAGTTGTGGCGCAGTTTGGATAGCCCGGATGCCCGCCGGCAAACTTTTCCGGGTTCAGCTCAACATACTCATCTACCAGGTTAGCAAAATGGTGCCCGAATTCATGGACAAAGGTCAGCTTGTCATCTTCACTGAGCTTGCCACTTTCAGCCATGCCTTCCAGGTAGACTTGTGCAACGCCTCCAGTGCCTGCCTGGCCAATGATTGCATGCGACCTGTAGTAATCCTTTGGCTTTTTTGACAGCACCACAACGTAATCCGTGCCAGGGCACTTGTCAGTGTAAGCCCTTGCCGCGCCAATCAAAGGCGCATTGCTTGCAGTAGATGGCAGGCTCTCTAGCATTAGGTATTCCGCTGAAAACAACCCCTTGTACTTGGTGAATGGCTTTTTCTTGTACAGCACATCTGCCATAAGCGTATTGATTGTCCACTTAAGCTCATTTTCACTGTTAAATGCTTCCCCTATAAAGAGTATGTTGCCTTTATCAGAACTCCCGCTAATATCAGGATGCTCCTTGCATTCCGCATCCGCAAGGCAGTACTTTGCCTGTGGAACTAAGTTGCAATCCGATGAACTTGGGCCGGAAGCTAGTGAGAACTCCATCTCGCACTTAAGATTCTTGTATTCTGCGCAGAAGCCTGTGCTGCAGTCAGAGTCTGTCTCGCATTCCTCAAGCGCCCTGCCGTAGCTTGAGCTCAGCTCTGTGCCGTCAAGCTTGCACACTTTGGGCTCCCAGTAGCAGCCGTAGTCGTGGAGCATGCTCCCTTCTTCAGAGGCTATTTTTGTCTCGAAGTTTGTCTTGAATGAGAAGATGTTCTTGGTTTTAGGGTAAGTGGTGACGCCCCTTGAGTCGAACCTTAGTATTCCAGCCCTTTCTATGTCCAGCCTGCTTGAATCATCAATCTTATTGACATAAACTGTGTCTAAAGTGTCAAAATTATCCTTATGAATCACTATGTCTGTTGGAAGTGCCCTTTTCTTGTCTTCCCCAGGCATTTGCACTTCAACATCTCGGATAGACGCCTTGATGTCCACTTTTTTCGCATTGCTTAATCCCGAGAGAGAATCTCCGGATAGGTCAATGACCATGTACGCAGAAGGCTCACCCTCATCCCATTTGTCCTTCCTCTTCAATATATCCACAACAGAATGTTCCTGCTTAGAATCTTCGCTGAAATCAACTGATTCTCTTGAAGTCCACAGCTGGAGGCTTACCACTCCGCTGCTTACAGTCAATACCTCGCCCTTATTCTCAAAAGGCGTGTAGTGGAGCTTTGCCTTCTTCTTTTCATCCACTACGAAAACAGAACTTGGGATTATGTTCCTTATAAATGCCGGGCCCTTATTAACATATATTGCCGTTTCCCCGTTGGGAGGCACCTCAACCCTTATCACTTTTTTCGATTGTATGGCTTGCCCATCAATAGAAGAAGTCTCCTTTGAAGGGATTGCGTCAAAATGGACTTCCTGCGAGAAAACATCCTCATCCTGATTAAGATTAAAGAACAATGAAATGTCCTCAATAATTATCTCACCATCGCCTTTAGGAGGAATTATCTTTGCCAGACCAAAGACTTCTGCCCACGACTGCCTATTCTCCATGACAAGCAGCGCAGCTTCTGTAAAGTAATCCTCATCAGCATCCTCTATCTTGTGGCTGTTCATCTCCAATGTGCTTTTCCTAAGGTTATCCACATAGAATGCTACAGAATCATTGTACTGCTTCTTCCCTGTCTTGACCTTCTCGCTGAACACGTACATGTCTCCTGCCATCTTTACGTTCTGGTCCTCAAACTGGTCGTCCTTGCCCTGATTCTTGTATGAGGAAACGAACATTCCATCAAGCATAATTGTCCCGTCTTTTACAGTCTCCCCTGACTTGAACTTCTTCACAGTCCCCTTAAATGTCCCTATGGGTGGCTGTCCTTGTTTAAGGAGCACATTGTAGGTGCATATCTTGCCCTCTTCGCAGCTTTTTTTGGGCTCAAGAATTATTGGAGGCTCTTCTGCCGCATAGCAGACAGGAAGGAGCAGAATTATTAGCATTGATAACAGGAACAGCTTATTCATCATCTTCCTCCTCTGGGAACAGCGCATCTGACACCAAATCAAGCGAAAGGTCTCTCATGCCTTCTCTTGGCTGCTCTTCAATCAGGGCTTCTTCTTCACCTATATAAGGCTGTTCTTCTTCATAGAGCAGCGCAAAAGGATATTCTATCATGTAGCTGTTAAGCTTAAGCTCTGGATAGATGAGAACGAATATTGCGGCATTTTCGTGCGTGTCTGATGCAAGCTCAAAGCCCTTGCCTGCTGAAAAAGATGCCATCTCTGAGTAAGGCTTGGCTTGTTCTGCCATGTTGTAGATTGCTATTGCATCGTTGTATACCTTGTCCACTGGTGAATCTGCTGTCACAAAGAACCTCCTTACTGTCTCTGAGCTGTTATTGCTGATAATGCGTATTGGATAGCTTACAGAGATGTCCAATGAGCTGTCTTTCATTGCTGTCTCTGCAGAAGGCGCCCCCATTATCTCAATTTCATAAGTTTCAGGGTTAAAGTCTTCCAGGCAGAGTAGCATGTACTGGCTGATGTAATAGCTTATCACATCCTCAACCTCTTTTTTTGTCGGGACATAGCTTATTCCCTTATCATAGTATATAGGGACTTTCCTTTCAAGGAATGTGATTGTGCTCCCTTCTGCCAGGTCTTTTTTTCCCCCGTAGTAAAGGGCCAAAAACTGTGCCATCTCCGCATTCTCCTTTATGCATGATTCCACTTCTGCCGTGACTTCAGCAGCCTCTTCTGTCTGCCTTATGGCTTCCCCTTTTTCAATGCCTGCATAAGCTTCCATTAATTCGCCTTTAAGCAGGATCATTGCAGAAACTGCAGCAATAAGGACTATTCCCAGAACTATGAAGATTGTTAGCTGCCCTTTTTTCATCTAGTAATATAAATACTTAAAGAGTTATTTAAAGATTTCTTATTTAGGAGTCTGCCGCTCAAACCTTAAGGATTGCCTCTGCTTCCAAACTACCATTCCAGCGTGAAAAAACGAGAGCCTATGCGAAAACGCGGCTGCTAACTTCTATTTAGGAGCCAGACTTGCACCTCATGCAACAGAAGGCCGTTACCCCTCATTCCTTATGGCAAAGGCAAATGCCGATGGCCTGCCGTTATCCTCAAATGTGAGGAAGTACAGCCTTGCCCCCTCTGCGTAATCAAAGTAAAGCTCGTAATCCTTCTCATCAGCGAGAATTGCAAGCTCTCCTATCGCCAATACTCCTTCAATGTTCTTCTGCCTGTTGTACAGCTCCTTGACTTTTGAGAAATCTTCCAGAAATGAAGTATCTGCCTCTGCACTGAAAGAGCTAGTCTCAGAACCCATAATCACAAGCCTGTACTGGAGCTCAGCTTCAGCCCTGCCTTCCAGCAATGTGGTTTCAGCATATGGCTCTGACAGAGGCTCTGCCTCGCCTATATTGCAAAGTTTTATCCTGCTCTCAATAGCAGAAGAGATGCTCCGTTCCATATCTGCTTTTGATGGGATATTCTCCTCCCCATTGTCAAAGTAAAGCGGGGCATAGTATCCGTCGTAGGATATCGCGGTTTCAGGAACTTTGTAATAGCCGCCCCTTGAAGCAGTCAGCAGCAATGATTCCTTTAAAGATTCTTCAAGGCAGTACTCCACATCGTCCCTTAACTCTTTTACTTCCTCAGAAAGATAAATGTCCTCAATTATTCCCTTGCTTTGTAAACTGCCTGCTATCTCCTGCCTCATGACTACCAGACCGACAATAATGGCTGCTAGGACTATGCCCAATACAACAAATATAGTAACCTGAGCTTTCCTCATTGGGGTATCACCTTTTTTTCCTTGCCTTAATCACCAGGACTGCTGCCACTATAATGGCTATTATGAGCGCTCCAATGTAAATCCATAGGGCAGGAATTGTTTTTTCCAATGGCTCCCCTGTGTCCGCGGATTCAGGCATATCCTCCTGTTCTGTTGCGGCTGCCTGCCCTGGGCAGTCCTCTTCACAGATTGCCTCATCCTCAAAGTCATCGCATATGCTGTCCTGGTTGCACAAGGCATAATCAGACAAGTCCACTTCGAGCATAAGCTTCCCATTGGATGAATGAATCTCAAGCATCTCGGCGTTCACAAAGTGGGGGAATATTAGCTGTACTGGCATCTCCTCAAATTCCTGCTGGAGGTCATAGGCATGCAATGATGCGCTGAACTTAAAGCTGTAGAGCTCTTCGTCCTTGAATGACTTTACTTTTGCTGTGTAGCC
>JBDRFS010000081.1:0-2744 GCA_043818535.1 Candidatus Woesearchaeota archaeon | reverse complement strand
CTTTTTACAGTATTCAATAAAATATTGAGATATGTCTGTCCCCGTGATTTTAGCATCATATTTCTTTCCAAAGTATTTCAGTACCATTCCAAAACCACATCCTATTTCAAGTATATTCTTATATCTGTTATTAGAGGGGATTAACGAAGCCATATCAATACACTTATCAATATCTCCAAGAAAATCATGGTCTTCCGACCTCAATTGTGCCCAATTTTCGTAAAAATCTTTTAAGTCTTGCTTACCATTCATTAGTTATGTTAAGTCTTGCTTCTTTTTAAGTTTTGCTACGACCATTTTGAATTAAGGCTGGAGCTTCTCGTTTGCCTGCATGTCAAACATCATTGCAAAAATAAGGAACTGTAGTCCTGTGATAAGGAACAGTGCTGTTAATATTGTTTCATTTGTAGGTGCAGCCCCTTGTATTGCAAAGTATATTACTCTTACCCCTAAAATTATTGCTAAGGGGATAAGCAGAAATGATCCCAGATAAAAGAAAACTAAAGGATTAAAATCTCTTAGTATATACTTGTTCCATAATCTCCAAAAGAACTTAAATTTATACAGTGGGGCAACTTTAATGATATACTTGAATATCTTAATTTGCGATTGCCTTTCTCCCTCCAGATAAATTGCCTTTCTTGGGACATCCTTTACCCTAAGCCCGTAAGTGTTGAAAACTATAAGAAAATCTCCTGGATACCCATAGCCTTTGTAAGCCTTGCTCCAGTTTACCCTTCTTATTGCATCTGCTGTAATTGCCGTATAGCCGTCCTGCGTGTCAAAAATCCTGTAATATCCTGAAGCTATCTTCACCATCAATGACAAAAGGCTGTTGCCAATAATCCTCTTGAAAGGCATTTCTTCGGGAATCCCAGAAGCATAGATGAACCTGTTGCCCTTTGTGTAGTCAGCCTCGCCCTTAACCAGTGGCTCAAGGAAATTAGGGAGGTCTTTAAGGTCCATCTGATAGTCGCCGCCGATTACAACAGCAATGTCATATCCGTCTTTTAGTGACTGCATATAGCCTGTAATTATTGCTGCGCCAACACCCCTGTTCTGCTTATGCTGTATTAGCCTTATCCTTTTATCTTTTTTTCCAATCGCCTTTACTACATTAGCCATCCTATCCATGCTTGCATCATCAATAACATATACCCTGTCAATAGTCTTAGGGACATGCTCCAGCGTTGGCTTAATAAGCTTCTCCTCATTGTAAGCAGGGATTACAAGCGCTATTTTCTTCTTCTTGTACATGGTTTCACTTCTTGACTATGTTAAGCACGCCGAGGAAGCCCCTCAGGTAGAACATAAACTGCTCCTTTGTGCGTATGCTCCTCAGCATCTTCCAGATGTAGCTCGGCCTAAGGTAGAATTCCTTGTAGGCCCGGTCCCTCATCTTTATCAGTTCTTCAGGAGCGAGTTTTTCCGTCCTCATTATAGGGGATTCTGCCATCTGCACCCAGCCGTTCCAGTCAGGGTTCTCTATGAGATTCTTGTCCTTGGCCTCCTTGTAGAGGTCTGTGCCAACTATTGGGATTGCCACAAAGAAAAAAGCAAGTGTGGGGTTTATTTCCTTTGCCAAATCAAGGGTTCTCCTGAACGTCTCTTTTGTTTCTCCAGGATAGCCAATTATGAATGAAGCTGAGCATGCAATGCCTGCATCGTTTGTCATCTTGAATGCTTTCCTCACCTGCTCCACTGTTATGTCTTTTGCCATAGCCTTAAGGATTCCAGGGTCCCCTGATTCCACACCGTAGCGTATGAAGTAGCATCCTGCCTCCCTCATATCCTTTAGCGTTTCAGGATCCACAGAATCAACCCTCGTGAGGCAGTTCCAATACATGCCATACTTCTCTTTCCTTTTCTTAAGCCCCTTTAGGATTTCTTTCATTCTGGGCTTGTTGATTATGAAGTTTTCGTCATTGAACTCCAAGCATTTTATTTTGTAGTTTTTTAGGAGGTAATCTATTTCCTCAAATGTTTTTTCTGCGCTCCTGTACCTTACTTTCCTTTCCCACATTACTTTTGATGCGCAGTACTTGCACCTATATGGGCAGCCCCTCAATGAGAAGAAGATTGTGAATGGGCTAAGCTTGATGCCTCTTTCCTTGAAGATGGCGTGATGTGCAGGCGGCAGGTACTTCCCCATTGGCAGGAGGTCGTATGCCGGGATTGGAAACTCGTTTATGTCCTTTACGAGGGACCTGGGGGGGTTCTTTACTACTAGGCTGCCTTTTCTGTAAACAAGGCCATGTATCTTTGAGAAGCTGGGGTGTTCCGCCCTTAATTCTTGTAATAGCTCTAGGAATGTTACCTCGCCCTCGCCAAACACTCCGAAGTCGAAATGTGGGAATGACTCAAGCGTTTCCTCTGGCAATGCTGTGACATGATCCCCACCCAAGACAGTTGAGCATTTTGGGTTAACTTCTTTTGCAATCTTTGCTATTGCAGCAGCGTTTTTTAAAGTTGGTGTGACGCTGCCTATTCCTACTACATCAACATCCTGTGGGATGTAGTTGTTTATTTCATCAAGTCCAACTTGTAATGCTTCGCAGTCCAGAATGGTTATATCCTTGAAGCCATGCTCTCTGACATATGCCGCAATGCACGCCAGACCCATCGGCTGTGCAATCCCTGCTATTGTTGGAACCTTGGTGTAAACCTCCTTCTCTGGAGGCTTGATTAGTAATATTTTCATTGAGTTAGATGTGAAAACAGCAGTTTATAAAGTTTCTGTAAGT
>JBDRFS010000080.1:0-2598 GCA_043818535.1 Candidatus Woesearchaeota archaeon | reverse complement strand
TGAATAGTATCCCATTTTAATGTCCAGGACAAAGCTTCTTATACTTATACTTTTCCAGCTTCCTTAAAGATTCACCCATCTTCTCTGGAACGCTGGTAGGCAAGTCTGTCCTGCCTATTGTCCCAAAGTCAAACAGCGTATCTCCAGAGAAAAGTATCTTGTTCTTCTTGTGAAACAGGCATATCGAGCCGCGGGTATGCCCTGGCGTCTTGATTACTTCAAGTTCCTTGCTGCCCTTGATAGGCAGTATCTTCAGCTTCCTGATAGAAAGAAAAGCCTTGAAAGAAAAGACTGCAAGATACTTCTTTTTCTTAAGGTCTTCTATCTCTTCCTTAGAAGCGTAAAACTTTGCATTGGGGAAGTCTTTAGGATTTCCAACATGGTCATAATGGAAATGCGTGTAGATAATCTTCTTAATGTCACTGGCCTTATAGCCTAATGAGGAAAGCCTGGCTTTTAACAGGCCAGAATTCTCTCTAGAGCCCAAATCAACCAATGTAGAAGGCTCTATGAAGTAAACATTAGAGCTCAAGCCAGGACCTTTAAAAAACTTCCATATTCCAACAGCTACTTTCTCTGCTTTCATAAGGCTTATTCCATGCTGCTATTATTTAAAACTTAGCAAGAGTGACATCTCTCCGGCTTAAAAGCACGGAGCCTCAAGTTCGAAGAGTTCCTGCTTCTTCCAGTCCGCTTGCTTCTCCAAAAAATAGAGGAGCAGAGGCAGTTCTGTCCACAGGCGTATAGGTTCGGGCCCGTCCAGCCCTACCATCCGTAAGGATTTTTATAGCTGAATTTACATCCCTATGCAAGTCAAGACCGCATCTGGGGCAATTGAACTGCCTCTTAGCCAAAGGCATGTCAATTTGTTTGCCGCAACTGCTGCATGTCTTGCTTGTGCCTCTCGGGTTGACTTTCTCAATCTGCCCACCGTATGTTACTACCTTGTAGGACAGAAGGTCAATGAAAGTTCCCCAAGAAGCATCAGAGATGGATCTTGCAAGATGATGATTCCTGAGCATATTTTTTATTTGGAGGTTCTCTACTGCAATGAAAGAATAGGACTTGGCCAGCCTGTGGCTGAGCTTATGCAAAAAATCTGAACGAAGGTTTGAAATTCTGTTATGCTGTCTCGCAACTTTCAGCCTTTGCTTCTTTCGATTGCTGCTGCCTTTCTTTTTTAGGCTTAGCCTTCTCTGTTCCGTCTTCAGTTTATTATGTGAATTAACTAAGAATTTAGGGTTGGCTATATGCTCGCCATTGGAGAAGGTAGCAAAATGCTCAACACCAACATCAATACCAAGCATTTCAGTCGAAGGATGAGGCTGTTTCTTATTCTCGACCTCGCAGCTGAAACAAGCATGCCACTGGTTAGCAGAATTTACAAGGATTGTAAGGGTCTTTATCCTGCCCTTTATTTCCCTATGCAATTTGATGGGGATTAGGCCAATCTTAGAAACAAAGAGCTTCCGGCATTCAACAGACTTGAAGCCTTTCTGGGGATAAGTGATGCTCCTGACTTTACTCTTGAATCTCGGGTAGCCAGCCTTAACTCTCATGCCTGACTTCTGTCCTTTTACCCTGCGAAAAAAATGAGAAAAGGATTTGCTAAGCCTATCAGAAACATTCTGCAAGACTTGAGAGTGAACCTGCGAGTAGTAATCCTTACAGGTTATCTTGATATCGCGGACTAATGAATTAAAGATGTATTTATTGGTAGTCTGCAGCTCTTTGCTTTCTTCTAACAGGGTGTTGTATACTTCCTTGCAGATTTGAAAATTTTTGAACAACAAAGCTTGCTGTTTCTTGCTAGGGTATAGCCTAAACTTATATGTGCGCAATGAAACATCACATCTTTTTCCAGCCATGAAATATACAAAAGCTAGCTACTATTTAAATGCTACGCGTGTTTGGCATGTCAACTGGTTTATTCTCGGAAAACTTACGGTTAGCTTAAACAATTTTGCGGAAAAGTTGGAAAATTTTCTCGCTCATTGTGCTTTTCCCTTTTAGGTCGCTTGCGCTAAAAGCATATGGCTCCAAAATTTAGGTCTCAACTTTTCTAAGACTAAAAAACAGGAGGTTGAAAACATGGCAAAAACAAAAACAGATTGGGAAATAGCAAAGAGGTTAGAAAAAAACGCTGTAGGCATAAACTGCTCAGAGCATTTCAGGGCAGACAAGGTTGTAATGGAAGAGATTGCAATAGTAAGAAAAACAAGGCACGCAAAGTACAACATAAACTATCACATTGTGTGGATACCAAAGACAAGAGCGAAAATACTAAACCAGCCATTTGAAGAGGACATAAAGAAAGCATTAAAGCAGAAATGCGAAGCAAGAGGATGTGGAGTGAACCCCTAAAATGATACACTAAGAATGCGAACATTCTGTTGTATTTAAAGCCTCCTGTTCAAATTCATCTGGTGGCAAATATCCAATTGATGAATGCAATCTCTGTTTGTTATAAAACCATTCAATGAATTTTTTAATGTTTTTGTGTGCTTCTTCAAATGTTTCATATTCCTTGATATACACCTCCTCAATTTTGAATGTCTTCATGAAACTTTCCATATGGGCATTATCATAAGGGTTGCC